>JBKJOY010000081.1:0-10405 GCA_046595415.1 Thermomonas sp. | reverse complement strand
GACACATCGAGCGACAGGCGCTTCATCCGCGAGGCCGACCAGCAATTGGCGTCGTTGAACATACCGTCGAACAGACTCACCGGTGCACTCCGCGACCTCCAGGACAAAGATGCCATGATCTACAAGCCGCAGCTGGAGCAATGCCTGCTGATGCTCAAGTCACGCCAGTCCTGAGCAGAAGAGCCGATAAACCTCTGAGGGCTGTAGGGCATACAGGTGAGGAATCGAGTGGACGTGTGTCCTGGACCACCATTTCGAATCTCGAGCGAACCCAGGGTGCACGAGCGGACCCGGTTCGTTTGCGGCAGGCACACAACGGTCTTATCTGCAGTCGTTCAACACGCTGGATGAGGCCGGTCCGCGATATTCACGCGGTCAGCGCAAGGTGTGCAGTCAATATGCCTGCATCCACACGTAGCAGGCCCGTCATGACCCCACGCATCCATTCCCGCTTTCATGCGCACGGTTTCGCTGTTGCAGCGCTCGCCACCGCATTGGCCGCATGCACGCAGTCCCCGACCCCGCCACCAGCTGCACTGCCTGCGCCCGCGCCGGCCGCCTCCGCGCAGGTTGCGCCCGAACAGGCGCCGCCGATGCCGACGACACCAGTGCGCGACGAGAGTCCGTTGGAGGTCGGCATGGTGTCCAACGTTGCGCCGTTCAATCCATATGCGACCTTGCCTGTCGATGAGGCAGCTGGCACGGCCGCTGTTGTGCCGGCTGCGGGTGTGTCGGGTCAGGCAGAAAATGCCGCCTCTGATGCGACGGTGAATGCACCGACGTCTGTGCAGGATGTAGCTGCCGCCACCCCGGCCTCAGGCGCCACGCAGGTCGCCGACGGGCCCAAACCGCAAGCTGCCGCGGCCGATGCGGACCTTGCGAAAGACGCTCCGCTGCGGGCGCAGGTGATGCTGGATCGTGCCTTCTTTTCGCCGGGCGAGATCGATGGTGCAACTGGCAGCAACATGCGCAGGGCCGTGGCCGCTTACCAGCAGGCGCATGCCATCGAAGCCAGCGGGAAGCTCGATCCGGCGACGTGGGATGCGCTCAATGCCGATACCGCCCCCATCTTGGTCAGCTATACGTTGACTGCAGCGGATATCGCCGGGCCCTTCAGCACGACGCCAACGTCGCCAGCGGCGATGGCGAAGCAGGAAGCATTGCCCTACGAATCCATCGAGGAAAAGCTCGCCGAGACATTCCACGCAAGCCCGGCGCTGTTGAAAAAGCTCAATCCAGATGCCGATCTTGCGAGCGCCGGCACCGTGCTGACGGTCCCCAACGTCACGGCCGCCAACAACCTGCCCGACGCAGACCACATCGTGGTCAGTAAATCGAAGGCGGCGCTTCAGCTCGTGGATGCCGCCGGCAAGGTGCTGGCCCAGTATCCGGTGACCACCGGCAGCGCGCAGTTCCCGCTGCCGATCGGCGATTGGAAGGTCACCGCCATCGCGCGCAATCCAATCTGGTTCTTTGATCCCAAGCTGATCGCCGGTAGTGCCAAGGATGCAGAGAAGGACGAAATCCCGCCGGGTCCGAACAATCCGGTCGGTTCAACCTGGATCGGGCTCTCCAAGCCGCACTATGGCATCCACGGCACGCCGCACCCCGCCAAGATCGGCAAGACCGAATCCAACGGCTGTATCCGCATGACGAATTGGAGTGCGGCTGCGTTGTCGCGGATCGTCGACAAGGGCATGGTGGTGTCGTTGGTGGACTGAACCCGGAACGCAGGCCGGAGGATCTTGAAATGATCCTCCGGTCAAGCCGATGATCACGCGAACCGGTCGCAACTTGAAGAAGTATGTCGCCGCTTAGTGCGCTGCAAAGAAACGTTCGAATGCCACTGCAGTCCGTTCGATGCCGTCGTCGTCAATATCCAGATGCGTCACCAGTCGCAAGGTTGGCAAATAACCAATGCTGATGCGGATCCCCGCATCGCGCAGGTGCGCATCCAAATCGCGCAGGCGATCAGCCGGCACATGGATGAACACCATGTTGGTGTGTTGGCTGAGCACATCCAAGCCGGCAATTCCGCGCAGGCGGCCAGCGAGCATTTCCGCGCGCTGATGATCGTCGGCAAGTCGCCCGACATGGTGATCCAGCGCATGCAGGCAAGCTGCCGCGAGCATCCCGGCTTGTCGCCAGCCACCACCGCAGACCTTGCGCCAGCGCCGCGCCTTGTCGATCAACGCGTGCGAACCCACCAGTACCGAACCAACCGGCGCACCCAGTCCCTTCGACAGGCAGATCGACACCGTATCGAAATGGCGAGTGATCTCACGCGCCGGCACGTTGCAGGCCACTACGGCGTTGAACAGGCGTGCGCCATCCAGGTGCATGCCCAGCCCGTGGGAACGTGCCAAATCGTGCGCGTCGCGCAGGTAATCGAGCGTCAGCGTGCGCCCTTGCCAGGTGTTCTCAAGTGCCAGCAATCGACTCCGTGCAAAGTGCGGATCGAGGGGCTTGATTGCTGCGGCAATGCGTTCCAACGGCAGCGAACCATCATCGGCGTGCACGATCGGCTGCGGCTGGATGGACCCAAGGACCGCAGCGCCGCCACCTTCGAACTTGTAGGTGTGTGCATCCATTCCGACCAGGTATTCATCGCCGCGCTCGCAGTGCGCCAGCAACGCCAGCAGGTTGGACTGGGTGCCGCTGGGCACGAACAGACCGGCATCGAACCCCAGCTCATCCGCCAGCCGCTGCTGCAGCGCATTGACGGTTGGGTCTTCGCCATAGACGTCGTCACCCACCTGCGCCTCCAGCATTGCCGCGCGCATTGCCGCAGTTGGTTTGGTCACCGTATCGCTGCGCAGATCAACTGGGGTCATCGTCTTTCCTTGGCATCGTGGCGGACTGTGCATGTCAGTCACATTTTGCCGGAGCTGACGGTCAGAGTGACAAGGTTCCGCTGATATCTTCGTTGAAGAGCGATGCGCAGGACGTGCTTGACGCCGCTAGCGAATTTCCTCATCCAGTGGCCAAAGATCACGTGCCTCGCGCGGCCGGACCGCGCGTGCGATCTCCTTGCCATCCCGCAGCAGCACCAGAGTCGGCCACAACTTGATTCGAAATGCACGTCCCAGCGGGCGACCCCGTCCGTCTTCGATCCGCCAGTGATCGACGTCATCGTGTTGCGCGATCCAAGCATCGACCGCTGGACGCGCCGCCATGCAGTGGCCGCACCAATCGGTGCCGAAGTCGAGGAGTACAAGCCCGCGCATCGCTTCAACTGCAGCCAGGTCAGGGCCGATGGACTGGTAGGACATTTCGCCATCACTCATGGGTGCTCACTGTCCAGCTGCATCGTTTAGTGCTGCTCAGTGCTGCGCCCCATGCACTGCACGGTCTCGCAGAAGCAATAAATTGCGGATCTTGGCGAGGAGTTCTGCCGGATCCACGGGCTTGCTGAGGTAGTCCTCCGCACCGCTTTCCAAGCCCACCAATTTGGATCCGCGGCCGTCCTGCGCAGACAGCATGATGATCGGGATCGTAGCGGTGGCCGGGTCTGCCTTCAGCATCGCGGCCAACTCGAACCCATCTATCTCAGGCATGTTCACGTCGGTTACCACAAGATCGGGGGCATCGGTCAGCACGGCTTCCAATGCCTGGCGCCCATCAGCGGCGATGCGGGTGTCGTATCCGGCATCGGCCAGCAGCTGTGCCAGCATTTCCGCGAGGTCCAGTTGATCATCAACGATCAGGATATATTGGCTCATTGGATCTCTGCCGTGGGATGTCAACAGCATGCTCTGATGCGTCAGGGGACGCGAGCGTGAACATGCTTGCGGGCGTGCAGGCTCAGTGGGTTGGCATGGGCGAACTTCAAGCAATCACGTGTGCCGCTCAAATAGGCCCTCACGACGTGTTGGGTGCCATCAAGCGCGCTTGCGCGCCAGCCGCACGTCGTTGCTGACCACCGTTTTCTTGGCTGGACGAAGTGCAGCGTTGCCGACACCCACCCATAACGCAGCGGCATCCTGCCAGGCGGTGATCGCGCCGTTGGCAGACCACGAGGATGGCCGTGCGCCGATTTGCAGCAGCTTGTAGGGCAGCATCGCCGCCTGGGCACTCGCAGCGAGCAGGCCTTCGCTGGCCGCTTGGAGTTTTTCCGAGGTCATGCGCTTGGCCTCGGCTTGGTGCCACGGAGACAGCACGGCCGCAGGGTTTGAAAACGCGAGCATGCGCGCGGCGATCACCTTGGCGGAGGCTGCGCCGGTCGCGTGCAGCAGCGCAGTCGCGGTACGGGTTTCGTTGCGGGACGGCATGCAGGTGCTCCGGGATCGAGATCAGGCAGCGCACGGTGCGGGAGCTGGCATGAAGACACTGTCGCGGCGCGCGTACGCATCGGCGTCACGCGGGGAGATCTAGCCTGATGATCAATGCCTCGTCACCCTCTGGCGCGGCCAAACCCCGATCAGGGAAACCAAATCAAGGAGCTAAGACGAATGAACACGATTCCTGCGCAGGCAATGGTGGTGATAGCGGATGGCGAAAGTGCACGTATCTTCCGCAACGTTGGCGCCAAGGGTGTGTTGTCGCTAGAGCAGCAAGAAGTGGTGACGGCTCATGATCTCAATAACGATGGTCCGTCAGGTTCCGCCCCGCCTGAGCAAAGCCACCACCAGACCGATGAAGCCACGTTCGCCAAGCAACTGGCGCATCGCCTCAACCATGGCGCGCTGACCAATGCCTATGAGCATCTGGTGCTGGTTGCTGACCCGCAGACCCTGGGTCAGATGCGTCCGCAGTTGCACAAGGAAACCATGCAGCGCATGCATGCCGAATTAGCCAAGACACTGACCAATTCATCGCTCGCGGATATCGAAAAATCACTCGGCTGAGCCGGGCAAGAGGCGATCATGTTGCTGGATATGGAAGATGTTGAATGCCCCTACTGTGGCGAGATCATCAGCCTCGCACTCGACAGTAGCGCTGGTTCGCAGCGCTACATCGAGGACTGCCATGTCTGCTGCCGTCCCATCACGGTAGTGCTGGACGTGGATGAAGATGGCGATGCGCATGCATTCGTGCAATCACAGGACGAGGTGTGATGTTGGACGGCGGTCTTGTTTTGTTTGCGCTGGGTGTTGCTGATGCTCCCGTACAGGTTCGGGACGCAGTAGTTGCCGGCGAATCCGCGCCCGCGAAGCGCAGCTATGGCGTTGAGAAGCGGGCTGTTCTGGCGTTATTGGACTGACCCAATCGACGAGTGATGCAGGCACGACCTGCAGGTAGGCGTCGCGCAGCCCTTTCAGAGGCTCCCGTTATTTCCGCGCGTCGCCAGGAATAGGCTGGGTGTCTTGCCCAGCGCATTCCGAAGGAAGCTGCCCATGAAGTCCTTGCACATCGTCCTGTCAGCGCCGTCTCTGCTGGCGCTGTCGCTGGCCGGTTGTGTGCAGGCCACCACGTCGAGTACGCCAGCCACTGCTGCCTAGGCGGTGCCCGCGATCTATCCCCTTGCACAGGCGCTGGCCGCTGGGACCTGCTGACAGTCGATGCACAGCGACACCATCTGTTCGTGAGCCGCGGTGATCGGGTGCAGGTCATGGATACCGTGGATGGACGGCTGGTCGGTACCTTGTCGGCGACGAACGGGGTACACGGCATCGCTATCATGCCCAGGCTTGGGCGTGGTTTCACGACCAACGGCAGGCGGACACGCTGACCGTTGTGCATGACGACGACGCCAACCACTTCCCGGTGGTGCAGACGCTTGCGACCCAGCGCAGTGCACGCACCATGGTGATCGACCCGACCGCGCATCAGCTCTACCTGCCTGCAGCCGATTTCGAGGCGCAGCCAAAAGACAGTCACCAACGCGCGGCAATGGTGGAGGGCAGCTTTCGGGTGCTTGCGGTTTCAGTCGCTGGTCAAAACAAGCACTGAGCTGACGCCAGGCACGCTTGTGCAGTTGATGGGCGACCTTAACGGAAGAATTCTTTCAGCGCCTGCGCGTAAGCCGGGAAGTCCTGCACCGAGTTGTGTCCGGCTTTCGGTAGTTCCAGCACGTGCGGCGGTTGTGGCAATGCCTCAATCAATCGCTGCGTGCGCGCCCAGCCAACGATGTCGTCATGACCTGCGCGGATGATCAACACGGGGCCGCTGAACGTCGCGAGGTAGCGATCTGATTCATAGCGATCCTTGACCAGCATCCGCACCGGCAGCCACGGATAGCGGGCCTGCGCAACCTCGGCCATGCTGTCGAATGGCGTCACCAGTGCGAGTCGCATCACCGGCCGCTTGGAAGCAACATAGCTGGCAACGCCACTGCCCAGGCTGCGACCAATGACTGAAATCGGCATGCCTGGATGGGCGGCGTGCACGTGGTCGTACAAGGCCAGTGCATCGGCGAACAACAAATCCTGTTGCGGCGCGCCGTCGCTGGCGCCATAGCCGCGATATGCAAGCAGATAAATCGTGAACGCGGGGAACCACTTCGCGAATGATGCGCGGTTGTTCTGGATCGCCTCGCCATTGCCGCCGAAGTACAGGATGGCTCGTGGCTGATCGGGATTGACGACCCACCCGCGCAGGATGACGCTGTCGCGGAGCAGCGTGAAGTCGGTTTGCGATGCCGTGACGCGCGTGGCTTGCGGGATGTACAGCAATGCGCGCTGGTGGAAATACAGATACGCGCAGATGCCCGAATAGGCGGCCAACAGCAGGAAGAGCGCGGCGAGTGCGGATTTGCGCATGGTCGAACGCTAGCACGGGTCTACTTGCCGACTCCGCGGCCGTTGATGCTATGTCTTCCGATAATGGTTGACAACGATTACATGTAAGAAATATCTTAATTACATGAAATCGGTCGACGACTCCCTCAAGGCTTCAACACTGCATGTGCGCAACTTCCGCGAGCGCATGCGTGGCCAGGGGCTGGTCAAGAAGGATGTATGGATTCGCCCGGAGCATGCACAGGAGCTCGCCGCGATTGAAAAGGCGATGCGGGACCCCGACCGCCAGCGTGAATTGCCCGCATTGCCGGCATTGGAATCGGGCGCGGGGTGGACCATCGACACCATCCATCACGCGATTGGCCAGACCAGCGCGGCGCGCGAAGCACGGATCACGCTTGACCTGATCGAGGGTGCAGACCCAAGTCTTCACCTGCAGATGCACGAGTTCGGGGACCTGTCGGTGTTCATCGCTGTCGGCGGCGAGCAGATTATCGTCGAGGCCTTCCTGTGGCCGGTGGCGCAGGTGCTGGATCCCGATGGTTTCAATGCGCATGTGCTGCGCACCCACAAGCTGTTGCCGCTATCGATGATCGCGTTGCAGGACGTGGGTGGCGTCGCCGGCTACACGATGCTGGGCGAGCTCGACACGCGATCGAGCCTCGGGAACTTGATGTTCGAGATCGAGACACTGGCCGACAACGTGCTCAGTGCCACCGATGCGTATGCCGCCTACCTGCGGCCGTTGTCCGCCGCAGAGGGAGAAGGCTGATGGCAGATCTTCTGAAAGCGTTGTTCAAGCGCATCCAGGATGGCGCATCCGAACTTGGCGATGCCATGCACGGGGATCGTATCGAGCGCGGCCTGGACCAGGACATCCGTGATGTCGACCTCCAGTTGCATCAAGTGCGTCACGATGCGGCAACGCTGAAGGCGCAGCGCATCGCAAAAGAATACGAGGTCAAGCATGCGAAGGCGTCGACCGCCGCAATCGAGGCCGAGGTCGCCGATCTGTTGTCACGCAAGCGCAGTGGTCAAGCACGTGCGTGCGCCGCGCTGGCGATCAAGGTGCAGGAAGAACATGCGATCTTGCAGCGCGAGAGCAAGGAGCTCAGGGACAAGGAAGCCGAGTTCAGCGAGCTGATCGCACAACTCGAACACAAGCTGCGTCGTGCGAAGCATCAACTGGGGACGCTCCGCGCTGCATCCGGCATCCAGCGCGCGCAGGCGGCGGTTGCGCGGTTACAGCCCGGTCCCGCGCCTTATCCGGAAAGCGCGCAGGCCTCTGCCCAGCGTGCGCGGCAACGTGCGGCAACAGGTGCCCGCGATGCGCCAGCGGCCATGTCCAAGCCGCGCGGTCGCCGCAAGCCCGCTGTGTCCAATACGGATGTCGCCATCGATGCCTTGATCGGTCGGTTGTCGAACCGTTCGCCTGCCACTGCACCCAAGCACACCACCCGGAAGCCCCGATGATCGAGTTCCTGGAAACCTGCTTCACCTTCCCGACCGTGGTCTACAGCATTCTGCTGTCCATCTGCATCGTGTACTGGTTGCTCGCGATGACGGGGCTGCTGGATATCGATGCGCTGGATGGCCTGTTCATCGGCGATGGTCATGCAACGCATGGTGACATCGGCCATGGGCATTTCGGACACGCTCACTCCGGACATGGCGATGCCGTGGATGGTCATGGCGATACAGGCGATGGCGCGGCGGCGGCCGGCATGCTCGCAAAGCTGGGCCTGAGTGGCATTCCCATCATGATCGTGCTCACCGTGCTGTTCTTGATCGGTTGGGTGGCCAGCTACTTCGTGCATCTGCTGTTGTTGCGGCACCTGCCAGACAGCCTGCGCATCCTGGCCGGCATCGCGACCGTGCTGGGGGCAATGGTGCCTGGGGTGTTGTTCACGTCGTTGCTGTTGCGGCCCATTGCACGATTGATGGCGAAGTTGAAGCCGCCAGTCGCCGCGTCGATCCTTGGCCGCGTAGGCACCGTGATCTCGCCGGTGGTCGATGCGCAGGGCGGCCGTGCCGAGTTCGATGACGGCGGCGCCGGCCTGATCCTCCAGGTGCGCGCAGCTGCGGGCATCACGTTTGCCCGCGGGGAGCGCGTGGTGCTGCTAGCGCACGACGCGCAGGCCAACACCCATGCGGTGATTTCCGAAACCGAATTCAACAATCGCTAGCGTTCCAGCAAATCGTTCGCAGGAACGCGTTCCAAAAAACCATCCAGTAACCCAGTACGTCGAGTCTCGCAAAGGAGCACTACATGTCCCTCACTTCTCTCATTCTGCCGGCACTTGTGATCATCGGTGTCGCGGTAGTGATCCTGTTTGGAACAATGGCATTGTTCAAGACCTTCTATCGCAAGGTTGACCAAGGCACGGCACTCATCGTCAATGACATGAGCACGCAACCCAAGGTGCATTTCACCGGCGCCTTGATCATCCCGGTCCTGTACAAGGCCGAGGAAATGCAGATCAGCTTGATCACCCTGCAGGTGGATCGGCGTGGCAAGGAAGGCTTGATTTGCCGCGACAACATGCGTGCGGACATCTCGGTGGCGTTCTACCTGCGCGTAAACGAAACCCCGGCCGATGTGCTTCGAGTGGCCAAGGCGGTCGGCGCAGCGCGTGCATCCGACAAGAACGCGGTCGAGGAGCTGTTTAACGCCAAGTTCTCCGAGGCGCTCAAGACCGTCGGCAAGCGCTTCGAATTCATCGACTTGTTCGAAAAGCGCCAGGAATTCCGCGACGCGATCGTCGATGTCATCGGCAAGGACCTCAACGGCTACGTGCTGGAAGACGTCGCGATTGATTACCTGGAACAGACCCGCAAGGTCGACCTCGATCCGAACAACATCATGGACGCCGAGGGCATCCGCAAAATCACCGAGCTCACCGCCGTGCAGAACGTGCAGACCAATGAGCTGGAACAAAACGAGCGGCTCTCGATCACCAAGAAGAACACCGAGACCCGCGAACACATGCTGCAGATGGAGCGCCAGCAGGCCGAGGCCGAAGCCAAGCAGAAGCGCGAAGTCTCCACCGTGCAGGCGCGTGAGCAAGCCGAGACCGCCAAGGTGCAGGAAGAGCAGCGCCTGGTGTCAGAGCGTGCGCGCATCGAATCCGATGAGCAGATCAAGATCCGCGAGCAGGAACAGTTGCGCCAGGTCGAAGTCGCCGAACAGAACCGCCGCCGCGCGGTCGCCATCGAAGTCGAGCGCGTCACCCGCGCCGAACAACTCGAACAGGTGACCACCGACAAGGAGGTGCAACTGCAAGGTGTCGAGCGCGACAAGGTGGTCGAGCAGGGCCGCATGGATGTCGCGAACGTGGTGCGCGAGCGCACCCAGATCGAACAGACGGTGGCGGTGGCGCAAGAGAAGATCAAGGAAACCCGCCAGGTCTCCGAAGCGGAGCGGGCCAAGCAGGTGGTGATCCTGGCTGCCGAGGCGCAGGCACAGGAAAGCCTGATCAAGGACGTCAAGGCCGCGGAAGCTGCCGAGCAATCTGCACGCCACCGTGCCAATGAGGTGACCGTGATGGCTGATGCGGAGCTGGTCGCCGCTGCCAAGCAGGCGGATGCGAAGAAGGCGCTTGCCGACGGCACGCGTGCCGAGAAGGCCGCACCGGGCCTGGCCGATGCACAGGTGCGTGAAGCCACCGCCAGTGCGATCGAGAAGACCGGCGTCGCCGAGGCCCGCGTGATCGAAGCGAAAGCAG
>JBKJOY010000237.1:0-3478 GCA_046595415.1 Thermomonas sp. | reverse complement strand
TACCGCGTGCAGATCCGTAGCCTTGTTCCCGCCGAGGTGCAGGACTACATCTGGTCCACCTGCTTCCGCCAGCTCAAAGGGGTGGACCAGGAACTGATCGATTGCACATCACCTATTTCGGATGCGCAGGCGAATACGCTGCTCACCAAATTGCGCGACGAGCAGACGCTGCAACAGAACCTGCGCTACTGGTATGTGTGGCTGGGGGTCAGCGACAAGGTGCTGGCATCCACCGATGCCGCGGCCCAGGCCCTGTCCGCCAAAACCCTGCTGTCCACGCAACGCTAGGCGCTGCGGACCCCAAACGGAGAACACCATGCGCCTGCCCACACTCCTGTCGATGATCGCGTTGCTGTTGATGGCATCGTTGCCCGCCATCGCCGCCACGCCACCGACCTTGCGCGTCGATATCCAGCACAGCGGCGACGGCAAGGTCGAGCACTACGCGCTGGACCGGGTGGTGGTCGAACCGTTGCCGTGGCCGGGTAATCCCGACCAGTTGTTGGACCCGAGCAACCGCGGCTCGCAGAAATTCGATGTGGTCGATATCGTGACAGGCAAGCTGCTGTATTCACGCGGCTACGCCACGGTCTTCGGCGAGTGGCGCACCACCGATGAAGCGCAGGCGACCCAGCGCAGCTTCCAGGAATCGCTGCGCTTCCCGATGCCAACCGCGCCGGTGAAGATCACTGTGTACGGGCGGGATGCCGCAAACGCATTCACCCCATCGTGGTCGGTGACCGTGGATCCGTCGGCACTCGACATCGAACGCGTGGCGCAACCGGCACCCGCCACACCCATTGCCATCCGCCACAACGGAGATTCGGCGCACAAGGTGGACTTGCTGCTGATCGGCGATGGCTACACCGCAGCTGAAATGGCGAAGTTCGAACAACGTGCACGTGCACTCGCCGATCGCCTGCTCAGTGTGTCTCCATTCAAGGAGCGCGCATCGGATTTCAATGTGTGGGCGCTTGCAGTGCCCACGGCGGAGTCCGGCGTCAGCCGCCCGTCCACCGGTATCCACCATGCTTCGTCGACTGGTGCGCGTTACGACATCTTCGGCAGCGAGCGCTACATCCTGACCCTGGACAACCGTGCCTTCCGCGAGCTGGCGCAATACGCGCCGTATGACGTCGTCGAGATCATGGTCAACGGCGAAACCTACGGTGGTGGTGGCATCTTCGGTCAGTTCAGCACCGTGGCTGCCGACAACGACTGGCGCGACTACGTGTTCGTGCACGAGTTCGGCCACCACTTCGCCGCACTGGCCGACGAGTACTACACCTCGCCGGTGTCCTATGCCGCGGCCGACAAGCCCACGGTCGAGCCATGGGAGCCGAATGTCACTGCATTGCTTCATCCTACCCATCTGAAGTGGAAGCGCGACCCGATGAGCCCGGTGGTGCCGTTGCCCACGCCATGGCCGAAAGCCGAGTTCGAAGCCTACGAACGTGGCATCCAGGGCAGGCGCGCGAAACTGCGCGCAGACCGGCGCCCGGAAGCGGAGATGAGTGCGCTGTTCCATGAAGAGCAGGCGCATGTCGAAGCCATGTTCGCCAAGGCGACCTATCGCGATGCGATCGGCGCATTCCAGGGGGGCAACTATTCGGCAACCGGGTATTACCGCCCGCAGCAGCAGTGCATCATGTTCACCCGCACCGATGCGTTCTGCGATGTTTGCCAGCAGGCGATCACGGACATCATCGATCTGTACAGCCAGGCGCCCTGATCCGGCATGCCGGGCTTGGCGCAATGCGCCGCTAATCTTGCATGCATGACCTCCGGCCCACGCATCCTGATGCCAACGGTGCATCATCCATGGGCTATTCGCAGATCACCTGCAAATCATCAAGGGGAATCCCGCCATGCGTCATCTCGTGCTTGCCAGTTGCCTCGCGCTAGCCCTCCTGCCTGGATGCGCCAGCATGGGTGCGAGCTCGACATCGAACATCCAATCCGTGCTGACGAATCCGGCGCGCTCGACTGAAGATCGCGAGCGCGATGCCCGCGACAAACCCGCTGAAGTATTGGCGCTGGCCCACTTCAAGCGTGGCGACACGGTGGCCGATGTGTTCGGCGGCGGCGGCTACAACGCCGAGCTCCTGTCCACCATCGTCGGCCCCAGTGGCAAGGTGCTGCTGGTCAACAACCCCGGTTATGACGGTTTTGGCAAAAAAGGTTGGACCGAGCGATTGGCCAACAACCGCCTGCCGAACGTGCAGCATGTGACCGGGCCTACGACCGCGCTGGGCATGCAAGACGCCAGCCTGGATGGTGCCGTGATCGTGATGAGCTATCACGACCTGTACTGGGTTGATGAAAAGGAAGGCTGGCCGAAGATCGATGCCGGCCAGGTCCTGGACCAGGTGGTCGCAGCACTCAAGCCGGGCGGCGTGTTGCTGGTGGTCGATCACAGCGCGAAGGAAGGGACCGGCAGTAGCGCCGCGCAGACCTTGCACCGCATCGACGAGAAATTCACCATCGCTGATTGGCGCGCGCATGGACTGCAATGGGAAGCGTCGCTCCCGATGCTGCGCAATGCCGATGACGACCGCAGCAAGGCCGTATTCGACAAATCGATCCGTGGCAAGACCGACCGCTTCGTGCACCTGTACCGCAAGCCGAAATGAGGCTGCGCGGCATGCGTGCTGGTGTGGTGGCCGTGTTGTTGTGCGCGGCTTCCATGGCAACCGCGCAACAGGCAACGCCGGATCGGCGCATCGCGGTCACCATCGACGACTTGCCATGGCAGCGCATCGCGGTCACCTCCGATGCGAATCTGCAAGCGCGGCATGCGCAGTTGATCGCGCAGTTGAAATTGACGAAGGCGCCGGTGACCGCCTTCGTCAATGAAGACAAGCTGGAACGCGACGGTGTGGTCCAGCCCAGGCGCATCGACATGCTGCGCGACTGGCTGGATGCGGGCGCAGAGCTGGGTAACCACACGTATGGCCATGTCGACCTGCATGTGGTCGGCATCCCGGCATTCAAGCAGGCGGTCCTCGACGGCGAACGCCAGCTGCGCCCATTGCTGGCCGAGCGTGGCATACAGCCACGCTGGTTCCGCCATCCCTACCTGCGCGCCGGCCGCACCCAGGCCGACAAGGTGGAGATCAGGAATTTCCTGGCGATGCATGGCTACCGCGTCGCCCCGGTCACGGTGGACAACGGCGAATGGGTCTGGAACTTCGCGTACGAGAACGTGCTTGATGGCAACGCTGGACACAGTGGTGACACTGCAACCGATGGGCCTGTCGATATGGCGTCGCGCGAAGCCACGTTGCGCCGGCTGCGCGAGGGCTATATCCCTTACATGCTCAACAAGGTCGACTACTACGAGCGCCAATCACAGTCGCTGCTGGGCTACGCCGTGCCACAAGTATGGCTGATGCATGCAAATGCCCTGAATGCGGCGAGCTACGCCGAACTGATCGCCGGCGTGCGCCGCCGCGGGTATCGCACGATCACGCTCGAT
>JBKJOY010000090.1:0-3083 GCA_046595415.1 Thermomonas sp. | reverse complement strand
GATGACTGCGTCGACATCGTCGACAACTCAGCGGATTTCAGGACCCAAGTCCAACCACTGATGCCGCGCAACAGCAGCAGCGCAGTCGTGTCTTGCCAGATAGTCGACCTGCCGACCGTGTCGATCAACGACGTGACCCAGCTCGAAGGCAACACCGGCAGCACGACGAACTTTGTCTTCACCGTCACCCTGAGCGCGCCGGCGCCGGCAGGCGGCGTCACATTCAACATCGCAACCGCAAGTGATTCGGCAACCTCTGGTGTGGATTTCGTAGCCAGGGCCCTGACCGGCCAGACCATTCCGCAAGGCGCAACCACCTATTCATTCCAGGTCGTGGTCAACGGCGATTCCGCCCTGGAAATGAACGAAACCTTCCTGGTCAACCTGAGCAACGTGTCCGCAGGCTTTGCCATCGGCGACGGCGAAGGCCTGGGTACGATTACCAATGACGACATCGTCATCACCTCGATCGGCGCCATCCAGGGCAATGGTGCGTTGTCACCGCGCGACGGCCAGTTCGTGATGACCGAGGGCGTGGTCACCGGCAAGCGCAGCAATGGATTCTTCCTGCAGTCCTACTCCGGCGACACTGCCGCGGCACCGGACGGTAGCGTAGCCACGTCAGACGGCATCTTCGTATTTACCGGCGCCACGCCGGCCGCCGTGGCGGTGGGCGACCATGCCCGCGTCGCCGGCACCGTGTCTGAATTCTCCGGCAGCTCGGCAACGCCGACCACCGAGTTGGTCTCGCCATCGATCAACGTGCTGGGCAGCGGCATCACGCTGCCTGCGCCGGTCGAACTGACTGCTGCCATGGTCGGCCCGGAAAGCCTGCCGGAGACCCTGGAATACCTGGAAGGCATGCTGGCCAGCGTGGCTGCAGGCGTTGTCACCGCACAGAACGGCGGCTTCATCAACGAACCCAACGCTACCTCTGGAGACTCCAACACTGCGTTCGAATTCGTGGTGGCCGGCGTGCCGCGTCCGCTCCGCGAACCGGGTCTCAGCATCCTCGACCCATTCCCGGTGCCGCCCGCGAAAGAGGCAACCATTCCCTACTTCGACGCCAATCAGGAACGCATCAAGGCCTTCCCGCTGGTCGGGACCCGGCTGCTGGCGGATGCCGGCGCCCCGGTCACCGGGCTGGTCGGCCCGCTCACCTATTTCGGCGATTCCTGGGAACTGCTGTACGACGTCGCCAACCCGCCGGTCATCGGTAACGCGACCGCAATGGCAGTCAGCGACGCAGGCGCGAACGACATCACCGTCGGTGGCTTCAACCTGCAGCGCTTCTTCGACGACACCAACGATCCCAGCATCGGCGAACCCGTGCTGACCAGCACTGCTTTCGCCAATCGCCTGGCCAAGACCGGCGCGGCGATCTGCGCCTGGGTGAAGACACCTGACATCCTGGGCGTGGTGGAAGTCGAGAACCTCGACACCCTGACCCAGCTGGCGAACTACATCAACGGCAACTGCGCCAGCGCGCCGGTCTACGCCCCATACCTGCAGGAAGGCAATGACGTCGGCGGTATCGATGTCGGCTTCCTGGTCAGCAACCGCGCCGTGCGCGCCGGCGTGTCACGCGTCGCGGTAACCTCAGTCACCCAGATGGGCAAGGACAGCGAATACGGCACGTCTCCGCTCGGCTGCACGCCGGGCGCGCCGGGCTGTACCTCTTCACGACTGAACGACCGCCCCTCATTGGTGATGCGCGCAGCGCTGAACTTCAGCACTGGTCGCATCTATCCGCTGACGGTGATCGTCAACCACCTGCGTTCGCTGAATGGCAATGACGACCCCGCAGACTCGCGCGTCCGCTACAAGCGCGCAGAACAGGCGGTGGAACTCGCCAAGGTAGTGAACAACATCCAGACCGGCAATCCGAACGAGAAGGTCGTGCTGGTCGGCGATTTCAATGCCTTCCCGTTCAACGACGGCTATGTCGACGTGATGGGCATCATCAGCGGCGATCCGGCCCCCGAGAACCAGGTGATTGAATACCGTGCAAGCCCGGTTGCCACGGCACTTGTGCTGGGTGATGAACTGATCGCGGATCCGGCCCAGCGCTATTCCTACGTCTTCGCAGGCAATGCGCAGTCGCTGGACCATGCCGTGGTCAACCAGGCCTTGGTCAACGATCCGTCGGTGCTCGGCCTGACCGTCGAGCATGCGCGCATCAACGCCGACTTCCGCGTCGGGCATTACGGCGAGTTCAACCCGCCGTACACGGCAGAGAATCCGCCGCTGCGCGTGTCCGACCATGACCCGGTGCGCCTGAAGATCCAGCTTGCCGAGGTCAACTCCGCTGACTTGTCGTTGAACTTCTCGGCACCACAGCCGGGTAGCCGCGAAGTGTCTTATTCGGATACGTTGACCTTGCACAACGACGGTCCAAAGGCGGCGATCGGGACGCATCTGCACCTGTACCTGCAGACGACGGATTTCACTGTCATGACGGTAGTGGCGCCGACCGGCTGGTATTGCCGCAGTAGCACGCCCCGCTACACCTACGACTGCACGACGTCCGCGCCGTTGGCTTCGGGTTCGACGGTTACCTTCGTGGTCAAGCAACGCGACTCGCGCAGCCACGCCACCAGCAATCCGTACCGGTTGGAAGCACAGGTCCAGGCCACCACGCCGGATCTGCTGCAAGCCAACAACGCGGCCGTGCAAGTCAACCAGTAAGGGTCGGACCGCTTGACTGGAGGCGCAGCTCCGGCTGCGCCTTTTTTTGTGGCGTGAAACGCAGGCTTGCGGCGCCGCGCAACGGTCTGCCGGCGGGCAACGGGTATCATGGCGTTTTAGCCGCGGATGCCATTGCGATGACCATCGCCGCCAAGTTCGAGATCGAATACCTGCAATACCTCAAACCGGACGGCATCCTTGCCGGCCCGTTGCCGCCAGCCGTAGCCAACGCCGAGGCGCTGCTGCCGCTGTTCAAGCAGATGCTCTACGTGCGCACTTTCGACACCAAGGCGATCGCACTGCAGCGCACCGGCAAGTTGGGCACGTACGCCGCATCGCTGGGCCACGAGGCCACCCATGTCGGTATCGGTGCATCCATGCAGCCCGAAGACGTC
>JBKJOY010000024.1:0-5267 GCA_046595415.1 Thermomonas sp. | reverse complement strand
CGGCGGCCCTTGCCCTCCCCAGGCGTGGCCTCGTATTCGGCGCGCACGACTTCGAAGGTCATGCCGGTGAGCTTGCCGCCGTCATGCACGAAGGGTTTCGGCACGCGATAGTCGAGGATGGGAATTCCCTCCTCCATCGCGTCTTCCTTCTCCCACGGGCTGGCCTTCATCTCGTCGAAACCGGAACGCACCAGCACCTTGACGTCCTCGCCGCCAAGTCGGCGCGCGCTGCGGCAGCAATCCATCGCGGTATTGCCGCCGCCCAGCACGATGACGCGCTTGCCCACGGATTTGACGTGCTCGAAATACACGTTCGCCAGCCAGTCCAGGCCCAGATGGATATTCGCAGCGGCTTCATCGCGCCCGGGGATTTGCAGGTTGCGTCCACGCGGTGCGCCGCTGCCGACGAACACCGCGTCATAGCCCTCGGCCAACATCGATTTCATCGACTCGATGCGTCGTCCGCCGATGAACTCGACGCCGAGATCCAGGATGTAGCCGCACTCCTCGTCGATGACCTGTTCAGGCAAGCGAAAGCGCGGCACCTGGGTGCGCATGAAACCGCCGGCCTTGGGGTCGGCTTCGAAAATGGTGACGTGGTAGCCCAGCGGCGCTAGGTCGCGGGCGACGGTCAATGACGAAGGACCCGCGCCGATGCAGGCAATGCGCTTGCCATTGAGGCGTGTGGCCGGCTTCGGCATCAGCGCCTGTACGTCGCCCTTGTGGTCGGCGGCAACGCGCTTGAGCCGGCAGATCGCCACCGGTTCGGGCTTTTCGCGCATCGATTCGGGGCCGTTGTTTTCCTCCACTCGCCCGCGCCGGCAAGCCGGTTCGCATGGTCGGTCACAGGTTCGGCCAAGAATTCCGGGAAATACATTCGAGTGCCAATTGACCATGTACGCATCCGCGTAGCGGCCATCGGCGATCAGGCGGATGTATTCGGGAACCGGCGTGTGTGCGGGACAGGCCCACTGGCAGTCGACGACCTTGTGGAAGACGTCGGGATTGCGAATATCGGTCGGCTTCACCGCGATCCTCGCTGCAGGCAAGCCCGGCTTGGGCTTGTCGGAGAGCCGGATGCGCCGGCCAACGCGTGCGTCCCGAGTCTAGACCGGAATCGACAGCGGAGTCATGACGCAGTGCGCACTAGTGCAACGGTCAAGCAGCTCTTGCGGGCGCTGATCAGACGCCGTCGAGCAAAGCCTTGTTGCGCACCGCGCCCTTGTCGGCGCTGGTCGCCAGCAGGGCATACGCCTTCAACGCAGTGGTGACCTTGCGCGGGCGTGGCAGTGCTGGCTTCCAGCCCTTCGCGCCCTGTTCGGCACGGCGCGCTACCAACTCATCATCGGAGACCAACAGGTCGATGCTGCGCGCAGGGATGTCGATGCGAATGCGGTCGCCATCCCGCACCAAGCCAATCGCGCCACCGGCTGCCGCTTCCGGCGAAGCATGGCCGATGGAAAGCCCCGAGGTGCCACCGGAAAAACGACCATCCGTGAGCAGCGCGCATTGCTTGCCAAGCCCCTTCGACTTCAGGTAACTGGTTGGATACAGCATCTCCTGCATGCCCGGGCCGCCCTTCGGGCCCTCGTAGCGGATCACCACCACGTCGCCCGGCTGGACCTCATCGGCGAGGATGCCGGCCACCGCAGCATCCTGGCTTTCGTACACGCGTGCTTTGCCCTCGAACACATGGATGGATTCGTCCACGCCGGCCGTTTTCACCACGCAACCATTCAGCGCGATATTGCCTGCCAGGACCGCAAGACCACCTTCCTGCGAATAGGCGTGTTCGACACTGCGGATGCAACCTTCGACCCGATCCGTGTCCAGCGTGGACCAGCGCGTGGATTGGCTGAATGCGATCTGGGTCGGAATGCCTGCTGGCCCTGCTCGAAAGAACGTTGAAACGTTTTCATCGTCGACGATGGCGACATCCCACTTCGCCAGTGCCTCGCCAAGTGAGTGCGCATGTACCGTGGCGACTTCTGTATGCAGCAGGCCGCCGCGCGCAAGCTCACCCAGGATCGCCATGACACCGCCGGCGCGATGCACGTCCTCGACGTGATAGATCGGCGAATTGGGCGCGACCTTGCACAACTGCGGCACGCGCTTGGACAGTCGGTCGATGTCGCCCATGCCGAACGCGACATCCGCTTCGTGCGCGGCAGCCAGCAGGTGCAGGATGGTATTGGTCGAACCGCCCATCGCGATGTCCAGGGTCATCGCGTTTTCAAACGCCTCGAACGTGGCGATCCCACGCGGCAATGCGCGGGCATCTTCCCCGCCATACCAGCGATGGCAGAGTTCCACTGCGGTGCGGCCAGCCTGCAGGAACAGTTGCTCGCGGTCCGCGTGCGTGGCGAGCACGGTCCCATTGCCCGGCAGTGACAACCCCAATGCCTCGGTCAGGCAGTTCATCGAATTGGCGGTGAACATCCCGCTGCACGACCCACATGTCGGGCACGCGCTGCGTTCGACCGCGGCGACGTCTTCGTCAGTTGCAAGTGGATCGGCGGCCATCACCATCGCATCCACCAGGTCGAGCTTGCGGTCTGACGTGGTGCCATCCGCAAGTCGCGTCTTGCCGGCTTCCATCGGCCCGCCGGACACGAATACGGTTGGGATGTTCAAGCGCAAGGCGGCCATCAACATGCCGGGTGTGATCTTGTCGCAATTGGAGATGCACACCAGCGCATCCGCGCAGTGCGCGTTGACCATGAACTCGACCGAGTCGGCGATGATTTCGCGACTGGGCAGCGAATACAGCATGCCGTCGTGACCCATCGCGATGCCGTCGTCGACGGCAATCGTGTTGAACTCCTTGGCCACGCCGCCAACGCGTTCAATTTCGCGTGCGACCAACTGGCCGAGATCCTTCAAATGCACATGGCCCGGCACGAATTGGGTGAAGGAATTCGCGATCGCAATAATGGGTTTGTGGAAGTCGCCATCCTGCATGCCGGTGGCACGCCAGAGCGCGCGGGCGCCGGCCATGTTGCGGCCATGAGTCGAGGTTTTTGAACGATATTCGGGCATGGCGTTCCTGGCCTGGTGCTGGGTGGCGGATTCTGATGAATCGCCGGAAGCCCTGATTCTGCTGTGTTTCCAAGGTTTCAGTTGCAACAATGACAGGTGCGGGTACATGCAAAATTGGCATGTACGAAACTGTTGACAGCTGTAATGCCGGCGTGATCCTCTTCGCCTATGTTGCAACGCCGCACATTTTCTTCCACCCCGCCGACCGCACTCGCGGCGTCCGTACTCGTACTCGTCCTTATTACCTCGCCAACAGGTGCGGGACGATCCGGCGCGTAAGTAAAACGCAAACGCCAGAATCGCAAACCCCGCACCGCAAGGTGCGGGGTTTTTCGTTTTGGGCCTTCAAAAAATCAAACCCCTGCCAGGACTGACAATGACCAGCGACAACCAACCAAAGATCACGCGACCCTCAATCGCAATCGTCGGCTACGGCAGCCAGGGCCGCGCGCACGCGCTCAACCTGCGCGATTCCGGTTTCGACGTCACGGTGGGCCTGCGCCCAGGCGGGCCGACCGAACTCAAAGCGAAAGCCGATGGCTTCACCGTCAAGACGCCAGCCGAGGCAGTGAAGGATGCGCAGATCGTCGCGATCCTCACGCCGGACATGGTCCAGCCCCAGCTCTACGGCGAAGTCATCGAACCGAACATGCCCAGGGGGGCTTGCCTGCTATTCGCGCACGGCTTCAACGTGCATTACGGCCAGATCACCCCGCGCGAGGATCTCGACGTGGTGCTGGTCGCACCCAAGGGTCCAGGCGCACTGGTGCGTCGCGAGTATGAAATCGGGCGCGGCGTGCCTGCGGTCTATGCGGTGCATCAGGATCTCAGCGGTAATGCGCAAGCGCTGGCGTTGACCTATTGCGCCGGCATTGGTGGTGCGCGCCAGAACGCGATCCAGACCACCTTCAAGGAAGAAACCGAGACCGATCTGTTCGGCGAGCAGGCCGTGTTGTGCGGTGGTGCGACCAAACTGGTCCAGGCGGGCTGGGAAACCCTGGTCGAGGCCGGCTACCAGCCTGAAGTCGCCTATTACGAATGCCTGCACGAACTGAAGTTGATCGTGGATCTGTTCTACGAAGGCGGCATCACCCGCATGCACGAATTCATCAGCGAGACCGCGCAGTACGGCGCGCTGACCCGCGGTGATTACATTGTCGATGCCAATACCCGTGCGCAAATGAAGAAAGTCCTGACCGAAATCCAGGACGGCACCTTCGCCCGCCAGTGGATCGCCGAATACGCGGCCGGCAATGCCAATTACAAGGCACTGAAGCAGGCGGATCTCGAGCACCCAATCGAAGCGGTCGGCAAGAAGCTGCGCGCCAACATGAAATGGCTGGCAAGTCCGCATTCGGCGCCGGCAACCAAGCCCGCGGCATCCAACGATGCCAAACCACAGAGTGAGGCTGCGTAATGAACGGAGCCGGCTGGCTGGCGCAAGCCCTGGTCGCGGAAGGCGTGGACACGCTGTTCGGGTATCCCGGCGGCACGATCATGCCGTGCTACGACGCACTACGTGACGAGCCCGGGCTGAAGCACGTCCTGGTACGCCACGAACAGGGCGCGGCGTTCGCCGCCAATGGCTTTGCGCGTGCCAGCGGGCGCGTCGGTGTCTGCGTGGCCACATCCGGTCCGGGCGCGTCCAACCTGGTCACCGGGATTGCCGACGCGATGCTGGACTCGGTCCCAATGGTGGTGATCACCGGCCAGGTGCCGACCACGTTGATGGGCACCGACGCCTTCCAGGAACTCGACGTTTTCGGTATGACCATGCCGATGGTGAAACACAGCTTCATCGCACGGCGCGTCGATGACCTGCCGATGATGCTGGGCGAAGCGTTCCGCATCGCGCGTTCCGGTCGTCCCGGGCCGGTGCTGATCGACTTGCCGAAAGACGTGCAGAACGCCGATGCATCACATCTTCCGCTTCACGCCTCGTTCGGCACGGATGCCGTCGAGGCACCGCTGGATGCATCGCTGCACGAGGCATTGGCGTTGCTATCGCAATCGCAACGCCCCGTCATGTACGGCGGCGGCGGGATCGCGCTGGGCGATGCAGTGCAGGCATTCCGCACCTTCGTCGACGCCACCCAGATCCCGACTGTGCTGACCCTGAAAGGCCTGGGTGCGTTGCCGACTGCGCATCCGCTCAACCTCGGCATGCTGGGGATGCACGGCAGCCGTGCCGCCAACCCGGCAGTGCAGGACGCCGACCTGCTGATCGT
>JBKJOY010000100.1:0-4100 GCA_046595415.1 Thermomonas sp. | reverse complement strand
GATCCCCCCGACGTGCTCGCCGACACGCTGGCGATCCTGGCCACACTGAATGCCGATGCCGATGTCTTGGCGGCCACGCTGCTGGACGTGGTGTTTGATGTCGATGACGCGATCAAGGCGGCTGGCATCGACCTGCCGGAGCGTCTGCGCGTGTTGCTGGAAGGCCAACGCGCCGCCAGCCGGGTCTGGCAATTGCATCGTCGGCACGGCGTAGGCCGAAATCCGGAAGGGATGCGCCGCTTGTTGCTGGCCTTGGTGCGTGATTTGCGGGTGGTGCCCATCGTGCTGGCGCGGCAATTGTCGCGGATGCGCGCGGCGTGGCGGCTGCCGATCGAGGAACGCCAGGCGCTTGCGCAACTGACCCGCGATATCCATGCGCCGCTGGCGAACAGGCTGGGCATCTGGCAAATCAAGTGGGAGCTGGAAGACCTCGCGTTCCGCGAACTCGACACCGATACCTACGTGCGCATCGCGCGCCAGCTGGACGACAGCCGCAGCGGGCGCGAGCGTTATGTCCAGCAGGCGCTGGCGCAATTGCGCGAAGCGCTGGCCGAACATGGCATCCACGGCGACGTGGCCGGGCGACCAAAACACATCTACAGCATTTGGCGAAAGATGCGGAAGAAGGACGTCCCGATTGATGAGCTATATGACTTGCGTGCGTTGCGCCTGCAGGTCGATGACGTGGCCGCCTGCTACGCCGCATTGGGCATCGTGCATGCGCTGTGGGTGCCGATCCCCAGCGAATTCGACGATTACATCGCGCGCCCCAAGAGCAACGACTACCGCTCCCTGCATACCGCGGTCATTGGTCCCGGCGGCAAGGTGCTTGAGGTGCAGATCCGCACCCACGAAATGCACGCCCAAGCAGAGCTCGGCGTGGCCGCACATTGGCGCTACAAGGAAGCCGGCGCGGGCGTCGCTGCAAGTGGCAGCTCGGGTGGCAGCGCAGGTGGCGCTGCGATGGACAAACGCATCGCCTGGATGCGCAAACTGCTGGAGCAGGCCGCGGATGCCGCGCGTGACGGGGAAGCGTCGCCGCTCGACGGGATCGATAGCGAACTGGTGGAGGAGCGCGTCTACGCGCTGACGCCGAAGGGCGAAGTGGTGGATCTGCAACAGGGATCCACCGTGCTCGATTTCGCCTATCAGGTGCACACCGAGGTCGGTCATCGCTGCCGCGGTGCCAAGGTCGACGGCCGCATCGTGCCGCTCAACCATCGATTGCACAGTGGCGACCGCGTCGAGATCATGACCGCAAAGACGTCCGAGCCACGGCGCGATTGGTTGCAAGCCGGTAGTGGCTTCCTTGCCAGCAGCCGCTCGCGCGAGAAAGTCCGCACCTGGTTCAACAAGCTGGACCGGGCGCGCAATCTGCAGGCCGGGCGCGACATGCTCGACCGCGATTTGCGCCGGATGGGACTGCTACAGGCCGACCTGCACCCAGTGCTCGGCAAGTTCAATGTCGGCACCGTCGATGATCTGCTGGTCTTGGTGGCGTTGGGCGATGTCGGCCCCAACCAGGTGGGGCGTGCGTTGCTCGATCTGGAACGCGCCCACGCAGAGCCGGCGCGTGAGGTCCCGCCCGCCTCGCCATCGAAGTCCCCGGGCGCGAGTGCAGCTGCCGGTACGGTCACCGTGCAAGGCGTCGACAACCTGTTGGCGCAGGTCGCGCGGTGCTGCCAGCCATTGCCGGGTGAACCCATTGCCGGCTATCTGACCCGCAACCGCGGGGTCAGCGTGCATCGGCCGGAATGCGCATCGTTCCTGCGCATGGCCGGGTTGCAGCCAGCGCGGGTATTGCCGGTGGAGTGGGGCGCGCGCAGCGGCGGCCATGAAGTGGCCGTGCGCATCGATGCCATCGACCGCAAGGGGCTGCTGAAGGAGATCACGACCCTGGTCGCGCAATTGAACGTGCATGTGCTCAGCATGCACAGCGCGCCGATGCGTGGTGGCCAGGCGCGAATTGCACTGCAGGTGCGGGTTTCGGATTACGCACAGCTTGGCTTGCTGTTGGGTCGGATTGAAGGCCTGGGCGGCGTCGCCTCGGCGCGTCGCGGTTGAACGCGCCCAGGGCCAGGCCATTCGCCTCTATTTCCCGTCGCCGGGAGGCGTGGCGGACGCGTTGGCTGGCGCTGCCGAGGACACCCAGGCATGGACTCACGGCGATGTTGGCTTTGCTACTGGTCGCATTCGTGCTGGCGGTGTTATTCCGGGGCAGGATTTCGACGTGGCTGTGGCCGGACTCACGCAGCGAGGAACTGCAATTGCAGGCTAATGCGGCACTGCAAGCCGGACGGCTCACCCAAGCCGATGGCACTGGTGCGCGTGAACTCTTCGAAGCCGCGCTCGCAGTGAAACCCGATCAGGTGCAAGCACGCGAAGGGTTGGGCCAGGTGGCGCTGACGGCGTTGCAACGCGCGGGACACGAGATCGAACAAAAGCGCTATGCCGAGGCGAGGCTCGATCTGCAGTTGGCACAGGCGCTGGATGCGCCGCGCGAACAGGTCGATCAGGTGATCGCTGCGCTGCGTGCGCACGAAACCGGCTCGGGCGGTGTCGATGAACTGCTGGCGCGCGCCGCGTCTGCACGCGAAGCGGGACGGCTCGATCAGGATGAGGCATCGGCGCTGCCTCTTTACCAGCATGTGCTCGCATTGGAACCACGCAACCAGCACGCCGTCGAAGGCCGTGAGGATGCATTGACCGACTTGCTGCAGCCGGCGCAGGCCGCGCTGGATGCTGGCGATGCGCAGACGCTCGCGGACTTGCTGCGGCGCGCGCAACGTTTCGATCCGGGACATGTGGAACTACCCGCATTGCAGGCTGGGCTGGCCCGGTTGCTGGAAGCGGCAGCGCAGCGTGTGCATGGATTGGTCGCCAAGCACAGCTTCGAACGCGCGGCACAGCAGTGCATCGGAGTGCGGGGGTTGCAGGAGGCAGGCGTAATGCCAGCCGAATGCAGCAACGAGGTGGTTGCCGGTCTAGCAAGCCAATCGTCGCGGCTGGCCGAGGATTTCGATTTCGCCAGCAGCGAACAGCTGCTGGCTGCTGCACGCACGCTTGCCGCTGATGACCCGCGCATTCGCGAGGCGCAGCTTCACCTTGCCGATGCGCGACGTGGGGCTGCGAAGCTGCCGAATACGCATCGCCCCAACCGCAGCGACACGGCGAAGGTCCAGGCGTTGTTGGCCGATGCGGCGCAGGCGCAGGCACGTGGCGACTGGATCACGCCCCCGGGTGAGAGCACATGGGACAAGCTGCTTGCGGCGCGCGCCTTGGCACCCGCCGACGCACGCGTGCAGCGCGCCTTGGTGGCGCTCATTCCTGCCGCACGCAGCTGCCAGGCCGATGCGCTACGTGACAACCGGCTGCGTGAATCACAGGCATGCCTGGATGTCTGGCGCCAGTTGGCACCGCTTGATCGTGACCTGTCGCAGGCGCGAACCAGACTTGCGCAGCGCTGGGTCGCAGTGGGTGATCAGCGCTTGGAGCGTGGCGAGATCGCTGCCGCGGCGCAAGCGGCGGAACAGGCGCGGCAGTTGGACCCTCGGACCGAAGGTCTGGTCGAATTTTCGCAGCGGCTGCGTCGCGCGCAGCCGGGTAAGCCCTGAAACATCAGGCGTGGTCAGCGAGGGGAGCAGGAGCGGTCTGAGCCTGTCCGAAAAACAGCTCGCGCACGGTGTGGCGCGCGGCCTCCAGCGAAAAATGCGTCGCCACGTTGTCGAGCGCACGCGTCGCGATTCTTTGCCACAACACGTCATCGCCATCCAGTTGCAGCACTGATTGCGCAAAGTTTGCGGCGCTGTCTGCGACCAGCACATCAACCCCATGGCGCAAGTGCATGCCTTCCACTGCGGGCGATGTCGCTACCACGGGCAGGCCATGCGCCATCGCCTGGTTGATCTTGCCCTTGACCCCGGCGCCGTAGCGCAGCGGTGCAACGGATACGCGGCATCGATCCAGCCATGGCTGCAAGTCGGGCACGTGACCGTGGATTTCGACCCCGGGCTGTGAACCGAGCGCACGGATTTCCGCCGGCACATCGGCGCCGATGCAATGAAAACGGATGTCCGGCTGTCTCGCGCGGAGTAGCGGGA
>JBKJOY010000055.1:0-6262 GCA_046595415.1 Thermomonas sp. | reverse complement strand
CGGCCCACCGTGGCCCGGCCCAGTGATGAAGATGGTATCGAGGTCTCGCGCCTTGATCACCCGGTTCAAGTGCGCGTAGAGGAAGTTCAGTCCTGGCGTCGTGCCCCAATGACCGACGAGCCGCGGCTTGATGTGATCAAGTGTCAGCGGTTCGTCCAGCAACGGATTATCGAGCAGGTAAATCTGCCCAACCGCGAGGTAATTGGCAGCGCGCCACCATGCATCAACCGCCTCCAATTGGTCGGCAGTGATAGGTGAAGGTGAATCGAAATGCGTGTTCATCAGGGTATCCCAGTGCAGGCGGCGGCGCGGGCGGCGATGCCAGAAGCGTTGTGTCGAACCCGCTGCCTCATCATCAGGAATGACGTCTCGGCCACTGGATGTCGACGCGGTGGGTCACGCCGTCGTTCGTCAAACGAAAGCGCAGCTCTGCTTGCGCGACACCATCCAATTGCAGCGTCGCTTCTTCGCCGTCGTGCTGGCGGATTTCGATGCTGTAGACGCTTTCGCCATGCCGGTAGTGGATGCGGTAATGCGACCATTCGTCAGGGATCCTCGGCACCACTTCAAGCATGTCGCCATGGCGGTGCAAGCCAAGCAGCGATTCGGTCAACAAGCGGTACATCCAGCCCGCCGACCCGGTGTACCACGTCCAGCCGCCGCGCCCGGTGTGCGGTTCCACCGCATAGACATCCGCAGCAAGCACATAGGGTTCGACCTTGTAGCGGGCCACGCCCTCGGCGTCCGCGGCGTGATGGATCGGATTGATCATGCGCGCCAGTTCCCAGGCTCGCGCGCTGTCGCCGATTTCAGCGAAGGCCATCGTCGCCCAGATGGCGGCGTGCGTATATTGGCCGCCGTTCTCGCGGACACCGGGGACATAGCCGCGAATGTAACCGGGGTCCTGCGCGGTCTTGTCGAATGGCGGATCAAGCAACTGGATGAGTCCGGCATCGCGCCGCACCAGGCGTTCATAGAGTGAATCCATCGCCTGCCCTGCACGCGTTGGATCCGCAGCACCCGAGAGCACGGACCAGCTTTGCGAGATGGAATCGATATTGCATTCATCGCTTTCGGTCGAGCCCAAGGGCGCACCGTTGTCGAACCAGGCACGCCGATACCAGGCGCCATCCCATGCATGTTGCTCAAGATTGGATTGCAGGGTGATGGAGGCGTTCTCGCAGCGTTCGGCGAACAGCATGTCGCCGCGGTCGCGGGCAAGCATGTTGAAACGTTCCAGCACATCGAACAGGAAGAACCCGAGCCACACGCTCTCGCCCTTGCCGCCCTCGCCCACCCGGTTCATGCCATCGTTCCAGTCGCCGGTTTCCATCAATGGCAGGCCACGTTCGCCAAGCAGCTCAAGTCCTCGCTGCAGGCTGCGCGTGCAATGCTGGTAGAGGGTTTCGCGCAGACCGGAACGTGATGGCAGGTCGTAATAGGATTCCTCATCCGGGTTGACCCGACGCCCTTCGATATACGACATCCGTTCGTCGAGCACGCTGCGGTCGCCGGTCACCTGGATATAGCGGGCGGTCGCCAACGGCAACCAGAGGTAGTCATCGGAACAGCGCGTGCGCACGCCACGGTCGAGTGGCGGATGCCACCAGTGCTGCACGTCGCCATCGATGAATTGGTGCTCGGCGCACAGCAGCAAGTGCTTGCGCGCAAGTGCAGGCTCGGCGTGCAGCATGGCCATCGTGTCCTGCAACTGGTCGCGGAAGCCGAACGCGCCACCGGACTGGTAGTAGCCACTGCGGGCGAAGTAGCGACAGGCAATGGTCTGGTACAGCAACCAACCATTGGCGAGCAGGTCGACGCTGGGTTCCGGCGTTTCCACCTGGACCGTGCCCAACGTCCGCACCCAGTGGACGCGCACTTCGTCGAGTGCGTCATGCGCCGCATCGATGCCGCGCATACGGCGGGCCAACGTGATTGCATCATGGTGGGTGAGCCCGCTGCCCAGGCGAAACACGACTTCCTGCGTTTGCCCCGGTGCAAGGTCGATGGGCACCTGGATCGCGGTGCAAGGATCAAGCCCTGCTCCGAGCTTGCCTGACAATCGTTCGCGGGCCATCGCCGCCGGGGCGTGCAAGCTGCCGTTGCGTCCGATGAACTCGGTGCGGTCACCACTGATGCTGCGGCGACTATTGTTGGCATGGCCGTCATCGGCATCGAAGAACGCGACGCGCCCGGCGAATTCGATGTTGTAGGCATTGCGCGCAGTCACGGCACCGCTGGTGTTGTCGGGTTCCAGTTCGGTCACGACATGCATCTGCGTCTTGGCGTGCAGGTCGCCGAGGATCCATTCAACGTAGCCGGTGGCACTGAGCTGACGGGTCCTGCCGCTATCGTTGCGCACGCGCAAGACGCTGAACTTCACCGCTTCGTCGCGTGCCACGTAGACCCACAGTTCGCTGGCGATGCCGTCTTCGACATGTTCGTAGACGCTGTAACCAAACCCATGGCGGACGCGGTAGCTTCCCTCCCCACGACTCGGCAATGGCGTCGGTGACCAGTAACGCCCCGTCTGCTCGTCACGCAGGTAGAACGCCTCGCCGCCCGCATCGCTGATGGGATCGTTGTGCCAGGGCGTGAGGCGGAACTCGTGCGCGTTTTCCGACCAGGTGTAACCGGTCGTGCTTTCGCTCACCACGCATCCGAACTGTGGATTGGCCAGTACGTTCGACCACGGCGCGGGCGTCGCCTGGCCAGGCAGCAGGTCGATCACATATTCGCGACCGTCGCGGGAGAACGCACCCGTGCCATTGCCGAGCTGGAGCGGCTCGCTCACCGGATCGAATGGCCACGAATCAACGCCTTCTGCGCGGCCCGAGGTCCGCGAGTCGTCTTGGTGGACGATCGCCATCAGCTCGGGCTGGACCGGTTGTGCTTGCAGCAAGGGGACGACAGGATCCGGTGGCAGCCGGCGCGACAGCTGTTCGGCCAACGTACCGCGGGCATCGCTGACGATGACGCGCGCCACCGACTGCAGCAGGATGCGGTCTTCCTGTGGGATTTGTTGCGCAGGTCGCACGAAGATGCCGCCCGGCTTGTCGATCACGTTCGCTTCGACCCCGGCGGAGATCAAGCCCATGATCTGGTCGTGCAGTTGCTGGCGATAGCCACCCTGCTCGTCATTCCAGATCACCAGGTCAGTGGTCAATCCTTTCAGGCGCCAGTAGGCATAGGCCTGGACCATTTGGCGGACCAACTCGATGTTCTCGGCATCGGCGATCTTCACCAGCACGATTGGATGGTCGCCCGAGATCGCCTGCCCCCACAGTCCTGACTGGCCCCGGCGATTTTGCAGGAGTAGCGACGGTTCGGCGCGCAACGCGGGATGTGCGTAGAGCACCAGCCCGGCGAGGCGTTCGTAGAGTTGTGCATCGGCTTGCGATGCGTTGATCTGGCGACGTACGACCTGGCTGTGGGTCCATGCCAAATCGAATACACGGTCCGCCAAGTGGCGGTCGCGATACTTGTCCGTCAGCGCCAGGCACTCTTCTCGATTTGGGCCGACGCCGGTGACCATGTCGATGGTCGTCGTTTGCTCCGGTGCGAGCGTGATCCTGGTACGAATCGCGACGATCGGATCGAGCACCGAGCCATCACTGTTGGAGAGATCCACGCTGTCGGTCAATGCCTGGGGCCTGCGCGCATCCTTGCCGCGACCGAGGAAGCGCGAACGGTCGGTCTCGTACGACATCGCGTCGATGTCCGCCTCGTGCACCGCAAGCAGATGGAACATCCATGGCGGCGTCTCGTCCTGAGAACGGGCGCGGCGCGTGCAGACGATGGCTTGCCGATCGGGTACCAGTTCGGTCTGCACGAACAGATTGCTGAAGGCCGGATGCAGTTCATCGGAAATCGCCGAGGCCAGCACCACTTCCGCATAGGTCGTGATTTCTATCGTGCGTGGTCTGCGCGAGTGATTGGTGATCCGCAGCCGCCGCAGCTCGATGTCGTCTTCGGGAGACACCGCGATTTCGAGGTGCGTCTCGAAGCCGTTCTTGCGACCGCGGAACTCGGCCTTGGCATCGGAGAAAATCGCCTCGTAGCCGTTCACCTCGACTGTTGTCGGCTGATACGAGGTCGACCAGAACTCACCGCTCTCGACATCGCGCAGGTAACAGTAGTTGCCCCACTGGTCGCGGGTGCCATCTTCGCGCCAACGCGTCACGGCCATGTCGTGCAGGCGGCTGTAGCCGCTGCCCGCGCTCGTCAGCATGCTGTGGTAGCGCCCGTTGGAGAGCATCTGCAACGCGGGCCGTGGCGATGACGCATTGCTGAAGATCCGCAAGCGGGTCTCCGCGACATCGGTCATCGTGCCGGCGCCAGCAACTTCGCCGGTGTTGGGATGGAAGGCGCCGGTGCGCGGGATGCGTTCCTGCAGCAACAGTAGCGTGGCCTGGAATTCAGGATCGGCCATGAAACGGCGCTGCATCGGTTCGTTGTGCAACAGGTAGCTGAGTGCGAGGAACCCCATGCCTTGGTGGTGGACCATGAATGAACGCACCAACGCACGGGTCTGTCCGCGCGGCACGCGGGCCGGCGTGTAATCGATCGCCTCGTACATCCCGTAGCGGCCGGAGAATCCATCTGCAACCATCTGCTGCAGGTTTTCGCAGGCAGCTTCGGGCGCCACCATCAACGCCATCATGCTGGCGTACGGCGCGATTACCAGGTCCTGCGCCAGCCCGCGACGCAACCCCAGCCCCGGCACGCCGAAGGCACGGTATTGGTAGTTCATGCGCGCATCGACGGTGTTGTAACCGGATTCGGAAATGCCCCAGGGCACGTCACGCTGGCGCCCGTATTCGATCTGGCGCGCAACGCAGGCACGTGCAGTCTGGTCCAGCAGCGAGCCCTCGTAACTCGGCATCACCAACTGCGGCATCAGGTATTCGAACATCGATCCGCTCCACGACAACAGCGCGGCATCACCATCGACGTCCGTCAGCAGGCGGCCCAACGAGAACCATGCATCCTGCGGGAGTTGCCCCTGCGCGATCGCGATGAAGCTGCACAAGCGCGCCTCGGACGCCAGCAAATCGTAATAACCGGGATCGCTGCGATGTTCCTCGACGTTGTAGCCGATGGTCAGCAGGTGGCGGGTGCGGTCATACAGGAATCCGTATTCCATCTGCGCACACTGGCCGGCGACATGTGCGAGACGTTCGAGCTCCACGATGCGCGCGCGCGCCTGCTCGATCACCTGCGCGACTTCGGCAGCATGCGGTGCCTCGTCAGGTGGCAAGTACTCCGCGACCTGCATGAGGGTGGGCATGCCTGCCGCCAACATGGATGGCGGTAGCGAGGCGAGCCATGCCAGCTCCACCTGCGCCGCGTGGCACTGCTCCAGCAGTTTGCGCGACCAGTACGGTGCGTCGGAGGTGCTGTCTGCAAGCCCTTCTGACAGCGCCTGCGCAAGCACGGCCAAATCTGTCAATTCCTGCGAGGCGCGCTCGACCGGCATTGGGAACGCATCGCGTGCCGCTTGCAATGCCATGCCGAACGCAGGATCTGCTTTGCCGCCATCCGCTTCCTGCAGCACCTCGAAGGTGTCCTGCAATCCCTGCCACGTCGCTGGCGCCAGCAACGGCGCATCGATCAGCCCAAGTAATCCCTGACGCAGCGTGAGCAGATGCCCGGCAAGATTGCCGCTATCAACGGTGGACACGTAAAGCGGCGGTAGTGGCCGCAGGGTTTCGGTGTCATACCAGTTGTAAAAGTGGCCCCGATGCCGCGGCAACGATTCCATCGTCCGCAGCGTATTCGCGGTCCGCTCGATCACCGCGCTGGTCTGCACGTAGCCGAAGTCGTACGCCGTCAGGTTGGCAAGCAGCGACAGGCCGATATTGGTTGGCGAGGTCCGACGCGCCACGATCAGCGACGGATGTTCCTGGATGTTGTCCGGTGCCAGCCAATGATCATCGGCGGTGACGAAATCCTCGAAGAACGCCCATGTGCGACGCGACAGACGCCCGAGGAACCTGCCCTGACCTGTTGATAGCCGCGCGGTCTTGCGCGTGCGGACGCGCCCGGTCCACCAGGTCAGTAGCGGCGACAGCGCCCACAGCACCAGCAGTGGCATGGCGACTGGCAGTGAGGCGGGATGCACGCGCATCAGTGCGATTGCGGTTGCGATCGCGAAGACAGGCGCGAACCACATCGAGCGCAGTGACGCCAGTACTCCATCGCCCAGTGTCCGCGCCACTTCGTTCGAGGGACTCCACTGCAACATCCGGCGATGTGAAAT
>JBKJOY010000179.1:0-3553 GCA_046595415.1 Thermomonas sp. | reverse complement strand
CACCAGCTGGGCAGCGCCCGACGCCACCTCGTGCAGCGCTGCGGCGCGCGCCTTGCCCGTGACTTTGCCGGCCAACCAGCACACACGCACACCAAGCGGTTCCAGCCACCCGCGCAGGTTGCCCAGGTGTTGTTCGGCCAGCAATTCGGTCGGTGCCATCAACGCGGCCTGACAGCCTTCCTCGACCGCAAGCAGCGCCGCCATCGCCGCGACCACGGTCTTGCCGCTGCCGACGTCGCCCTGCACCAGTCGCAGCATCGGTCGCGGCAGCGCCAGGTCGTCGCGCACCTGCGAATAGACACGCTGCTGCGCGGCCGTCAGCTTGAACGGCAGTTGCCTGCACAGGTCTTCGACCAGTCGACCCTCGCATGCAAGCGCACGCGCACCTCGCTGCTGCAAGGCAATCCGCTGCCGGCGAAGGCTGAGTTGGTGGGCCAGCAGTTCTTCCAGCACCAGTCGGCGTTGGGCTGGATGCAGGCCGAGCTGCAAGGCAACGACATCGGCGTCCACCGGCGGACGATGCAGGGTCACCAATGCTTCGCGCAGCCCGGGCAACCGCAATTGCGCCAACGCGTCCGCAGGCAGAAGCTCCAGGCTGGCGGCATCCGGCAAGCGTTCCAGCGCAAGCCCGATCAGCCGACGCAGGTTGGCGGGTCCAATCCCCTCGATGTCCGGGTAGACCGGATCCAGCGCCTCACCCAGCGCATGCTCGCCATCGCCGAGGATCCGGTAACTGGGATGCACCATCTCCAGGCCATGCTGGCCGGGTCGCGGTGTGCCATATGCACGCACCCGCACGCCAGGGCTGAACTGCGACACCTGCTGTGCGCGGAAGTGGAAAAACCGCAGCACAAGCGTCGCGCGGGAGTCATCGACCAAGGCGACACGCAGCATGGGCCGGTAACGGAAACCGCGCTCCACGGCTTCGACGCGCCCTTCCACCTGCACGGCAGTGCCCGCCTGTAATCCACGGATCGGGACCAGCGCGGTGCGATCCTCGTATTGACGCGGGAGATGCAGCCACAAGTCCTGCAGGGTCAGCAGCCCACGCGAAGCCAGCCTTTCGGCCAGCACCGGTCCGACGCCAGACAATGCAGTGATCGCGGTGGCGCCGGAAGCCGTCAGCGCCGGCGCGGGGACTCTGCTGCGAGCCACCAACTCAGGGTAGAACCAGCACCGCGTCCACCTCGAACGCCGCACCTTTCGGCAATCCCGGGACCTCGATCGTGGATCGTGCCGGGTACGGCGCCTGGAAGTACTCGGCCATCACCGCGTTGACCGCAGTGAACTGTCCCAGGTCGGTCAGGTACAGGCCGACGCGAACGATGTCATCCATCGCGCCACCGGCCGCTTCGCACACCGCTTTCAGGTTGTCGAATGCACGACGCGCCTGGGTTTCGATGTTTCCCTCGACCAGGTTCCCGGTCCGCGGATCCAGCGGGATCTGGCCGCTGAAGAACACCAGGTTGCCGGCGCGGGTCGCTTGCGAATAAGGGCCGATGGCGGCCGGGGCAAGCTCACTGTGGATGGCGGTGCGTGGCATGGCGGGCTCGCGATGCGGGAAGATGCGCCAGTGTAACGGCGCTACAAGCGCTGCACGCCATGCACCACCTGTAAACGCCGGATCCGCCGGATCACGTCCGCAAGATGCTTGCGGCCATGCACTTCGATCGAAAAACGAATCGCCGCCACGCTGGTATCGCGCTCCAGGTATTCGACGCGATCAATGTTTGATTCCGCATGCGCGATGGCCGCGGCGATCTGTGCCAGTGAACCTGGCCGGTTGTCCACCTCGACCCGAAGCGCCGCACTGAAGTCGCCCGACACTTCGCGATCCCAACCGATCTGCACCCAGCGCTCGGGCGATTTGCGGTAATCAGCGACGTTCGGGCATTCCAGCCGGTGCACCACGATGCCCTTGCCGGCGCTGTGGTAACCCATGATCTCGTCGCCGGGAATCGGCATGCAGCACTGCGCGAACGAAATCACCCCGCGCTCCGCACCCGTGATCAGGATGCGTTCCTGCGGCGGCCCGCTACCCAGGTGCAGCATGTCGCCGGTTTCTTCCGGGGCCACGTGTGCCAGCACGCGCGCGACCTGGCTCGGCATGCGATTGCCAAGCGCGATATCCGCCAGCAAGGCTTCCAGGCGCGGGAATCGGTTTTCGGCGAGGTAGGCATCAAGCCGTTCCGCGGGCAAGCGATCAAGCGAGGTGCCTTGGTTGCCAAGCGCGCGGTCCAGCATGCGATGACCCAACTGCACCGCATCCTCGTGCTCGAGGTGCTTGAGTTGGTGGCGAATCGCGGTGCGCGCCTTGCCCGAGACCACGAATTCCAGCCATTGCGGCGCAGGCGAAGCCGACTTCGCGGTGATCACTTCCACCGTCTGCCCGCTGTTCAATGTCGTGCGCAGCGGCGCCAGCTTCTTGTCGACGCGCGCAGCCACCGCATGATTGCCGACATCGGTATGCACGGCATAGGCGAAATCCAGCGCCGTGGCATTGCGCGGCAAGGCCAGGATGTCGCCCTTGGGCGTAAACAGGTAAACCTCGTGCGGGAACAGGTCGACCTTGACGTTTTCGAGGAACTCCAGCGAAGAACCCGTACTGCGCTGGCTTTCTACCAGACTGGCGATCCATGCCGAGGCGCGGCTCTGCGCATTGCTGCCGGCCTCGCCGCCATGCTTGTAGGCCCAGTGCGCGGCGACCCCTCGTTCCGCCACCAGGTCCATCTCGCGCGTGCGGATCTGTACTTCGATCGGCGAGCCATAAGGCCCGAACAACACCGTATGCAGGGACTGGTAGCCATTCGCCTTCGGAATGGCGATGAAATCACGGAAACGCGTTTCCACCGGCTTGAATACCGAATGCACCACGCCGAGTGCGTGGTAGCAATCCGGCACGCTGTCGACGATCACGCGGAAGCCGAACATATCCATCACCTGGACGAAGGTGCGGCGTTCGCCGCGCATCTTGCTGTAGATGCTCCATGGCGTCTTGATCCGCCCGATCAGACGATGGTCGAGTTTCTCGATCGCCAACCGCTGGGCCAACTGCGCCTCGATCTGGGCCAACGCCTCGCGCCGCACCAGCGGCTGTGAACGGATGCGCTTTTCGATGACCGCATGCCGCCACGGATGCAAGGCGCGGAACCCCAGGTCTTGCAGCTCGGCCTTGATCAGGTTCATGCCCAATCGCTGTGCGATCGGCGCAAAAATCTCCAGGGTCTCGATGGCGATGCGGCGGCGCGCCTCAGCCGATTGCGCGCCCAGCGTGCGCATGTTGTGCAAGCGATCCGCCAGCTTGATCAGGATCACCCGCAGGTCCCGCGACATCGCCAGCAGCATCTTGCGGAAGCTTTCGGCGGCCGCTTCCTGGCGGTCGGCGAAGTGCAGCTTGTCCAGCTTGGTGACCCCATCGACTAGTTCGGCCACGGTCTCGCCGAACTGCGCGGCAATGTCCCCGCGCGTCAACGGCGTGTCTTCGATGGTGTCGTGCAGGATCGCCGCAATCAGGGTCTCGACATCCAGACCTTGATCCGCCAACACCTGTGCC
>JBKJOY010000392.1:0-3821 GCA_046595415.1 Thermomonas sp. | reverse complement strand
TCCAGCATGGCGCGTTCACCGCGTTCGATACGCGGATGGCGGCCCTATCGGTCTTCGGGCTGAGTTTCGGCCTGCCGGCGTTCGCCTTGGTCAAGACCGTGTTGCCGGCTTTCTATTCGCGTCAGGACACCAGAACGCCGATGCGAGCAGGACTGGCTGCGCTGGTGGCCAACATGCTGTTCAACGTCATGTTGCTGGCTTTGCTGTACGTCGCGTGGGTGGCACCGGAAAACAAGACTTCCGGGGTGATGGCGGGGCTGGCTTCCACGCCCGGCCTCCATTTCGCGCTCGGGCTGGCCAGCGCCTTGTCTAGCTACCTGAACCTCGCGCTGCTCTGGCGCTGGTTGCGCAAGGCCGATGTCTATGACTTGCAGCCCGGCTGGACCAGGTTCCTGGTGCGTGCCGGGATCGCGAATCTAGTGATGGTTGCGGCATTGTTGATGGGCCTGCAGATCGCCCCAAGTTTCACCGAAGCCAGTGCCTGGACGCGGATCCTGTGGTTGGGCCTGTTAGTGGCCGGTGGCGGGCTGGTCTATGGCCTGGCGATGCTGGGGCTGGGCTTCCGGCCACGCGATTTCCGCGAACATTGATCGCGATGCGCTTGCCTGTTGGCCGCGACACTGGCGGGCGTGACACGGCCATGTTGCACCGCAGCTATACTGCGCAATCATCATGAAGAACCTGTTCCGCGACGTCAGCTCCCCGTCGGAGCGTGCCGGGCCGCAGTGCCCGCAAGGCAGCGTGGCATGCATCGGTGCGTTCGATGGCCTGCACATGGGGCATCGCGCATTGGTCGGCCGCGCCGTTTCGCATGCGCGGAAGTTGGGCGTTCCCGCGGTGGCTGTGAGCTTCGAACCATTGCCGCGCGAATTCTTCGCCAGCGGCAACAAACCGCCACGGCTGATGCTGCCGCGCGCCAGAGCGCAAGGCTTGTTCGAGCTCGGTTGCGATCAAGTCGGCTTGCTGCGTTTCAACGCCGATCTCGCTGCGATGTCTGCCGAAGACTTCGTCCACCAAGTCCTGGTGAAGCAGTTGTGCGTGCGCGAAGTGTGGGTCGGCCCGGGATTCCGCTTCGGGAAAGGCCGCGCCGGGGATATTGCGTTGCTGCAGTCGATGGGCGTCGCGCTGGGCTTCAGCGCACATGAAGTCGAGCCGGTCTTGAGCGGCGGCGAACGCGTCTCCAGCACGCGCATCCGCGCGGCGTTGACCACCGGCGACTTCGATACCGCAACCCGCTTGCTTGGCCGCCCATACGCCATCGGCGGCCACGTCGTGCATGGCAAGCAATTGGGGCGCACGCTCGGCTATCCGACCGCCAACCTGCGCTTCGGTGACAAGACGCCCGCGCTGCGCGGCATTTATGCCACCTGGGTGCATGGTGTTGGCGATGCGCCTTGGCCGTCGGTATCGAGCTTCGGTACGCGACCAACCGTGGACGGCATCGAGCCGTTGCTGGAAGCACATTTGTTCGATTTCGATGGTGACCTGTACGGCCAGCGCATCGACGTCGAATTCGTTGCCCGCCTGCGCGATGAAGAAAAATTCCCCGACCTGCCATCGCTGGTGGTGCAGATGCACCGCGACGATCGCCAGGCCCGCGACATCCTCCTGCAACACTCACCACAGCGAGCCATCGCGTGACGTCTGAAGACAGCAACCGCTACAAAGCCAGCATCCATTTGCCGGACACCGCGTTCCCGATGCGCGGCGACCTGCCCAAACGCGAGCCCGATACGCTGGCGCGCTGGGAGGCCGACGGCCTGTATGCGCAGATCCGCGCGGTGGCGAAAGGCCGCCCGCAGTTCGTCCTGCATGACGGCCCGCCATATGCGAACGGCGCGATTCATCTGGGCCATGCGGTCAACAAGATCCTCAAGGACATCATCGTCAAATCGAAGACCGTCGCTGGTTTCGATGCGCCATATATCCCGGGCTGGGATTGCCACGGCTTGCCGATCGAGATCGCGATCGAGAAGAAATTCGGCAAGGTCGGCGTCAAGCTCGATGCGGTCGAATTCCGCCAGCAATGCCGCGACTACGCCAATGCGCAGATCGACGTGCAGCGCCGCGATTTCAAGCGACTTGGCGTGCTCGGCGATTGGGAAAACCCGTATCGCACGCTCGACTTCAAATTCGAAGCAGACGAGATCCGCGCGCTGGCGAAGATCGTCGACAACGGCCATCTCCTGCGTGGCGTGAAGCCGGTCTATTGGTGCTTCGATTGCGGCTCTGCATTGGCCGAAGCGGAGATCGAATACCAGGACAAGGTCAGCCCCGCGGTGGATGTCGCGTACAACGCACGCAACCCGCAGGCGGTGACGCGTGCGTTCGGTAGCGAATTGCCGGAAGACGTCGACGTTGCGGTGCCGATCTGGACCACCACCCCGTGGACACTGCCCGCTTCGCTGGCGATCAGCCTGGGCGAAACATTGGACTACGTGCTGGTGGAAGGCCCGGCGCATGCAGGCCGCAGGCGCTGGTTGGTGGTTGCCGAGGCGTTGGCGGCGAAAGCCCTGCAGCGCTATGGCGTGGAGGAGGTCGTGGTGCACGGTCATGCGCAGGGCGAGAAGCTCGAGGGCATGTTGTTCGCGCATCCGTTCTACGCCGAGCGCGATATCCCGATCCTGCTTGGCGACCACGTCAGTGACGAGGATGGCACCGGCGCGGTGCACACCGCGCCCGGCCACGGCCAGGAAGATTTCGTGGTCAGCCGCAAGTACGGAATGGTCGAGAAATATTCTGCGGCACAAATCAATCCGGTCGACGGTCGCGGCGTGTACTTGCCATCAACGCCACCCGCAGGCGACACCGAACTCGCCGGCCTGCACGTGTGGAAGGCGAACGATGTGCTGGTGGACGTGCTGCGCGCGAATGGCCAGCTGCTTGCCTACACGAAGCTCACCCACAGCTATCCGCATTGCTGGCGGCACAAGACGCCGGTGATCTTCCGCGCCACGCCGCAGTGGTTCATCTCGATGGACCAGGCGCACCTGCGCCGCGACGCGTTGGCTGCGATCGACACCGTGACCTGGTATCCGGGGTGGGGCAAGGCGCGCATCGCCGGCATGATCGAAGGCCGGCCCGATTGGTGCATCAGCCGGCAACGGACCTGGGGCGTGCCGATCACCTTGTTCGTGCATCGCGAAACCGGCGAGCCACATCCGCGCAGTGTCGAGCTGATGCATCAGGCCGCGGACCTGGTGGAGCAGGGCGGCGTGGATGCGTGGTACGCACTCGATGCTGCGACGCTGCTTGGCGACGAGGCGCCCGATTACGACAAGATCACCGACATCCTCGATGTCTGGTTCGACTCCGGGGTGACCCACGAGACCGTGCTGCTGGAACGTGGCCTCGGCAAGCCGGCGGATCTTTACCTGGAAGGTTCGGACCAGCATCGCGGTTGGTTCCAATCCTCGATGTTGACCGGCGTTGCAATCGACAAGGCGGCGCCGTATCGGCAATGCCTGACCCACGGATTCACCGTGGACGAGCACGGCCGCAAGATGTCGAAGTCGCTGGGTAACGGCATCGAGCCGCAGGACATCATGAAGACGCTGGGCGCCGATATCCTGCGCCTGTGGATTGCCTCCGCCGATTACAGCAACGAGATGTCGCTGTCGCAGGAAATCCTCAAGCGCAACGCAGATGCGTACCGCCGCATCCGCAACACCGCGCGCTTCCTGTTGGGCAATTTGCACGGCTTCGATCCTGTGCGTGACTTGCGTCCGCTCGATGACATGGTCGCGCTGGATCGCTGGATCGTGCATCGCGCATGGCAGGTGCAGGAAGAAATCGCCAAGGCGTATGCGACGTACGATTTC
>JBKJOY010000006.1:0-3876 GCA_046595415.1 Thermomonas sp. | reverse complement strand
CAGCGCGCCTTCGATCAGCAAGGTGCCGCTGCCGCACATCGGGTCCAGCAAGTCGCCGCCCGCGGCATACGCCTGCGGCCAGCCACCACGCAGCAGCACGGCGGCTGCCAGGTTTTCCTTGAGCGGTGCTTCGCCCTGTGCGCGGCGCCAACCGCGCCGGTGCAACGGGCCACCGCCGAGGTCGATCGAAAGAATCGCGCGGCCTTTGCGCACGACCAGGTTGATGCGCACGTCAGGTGCCTCGACATCCACGTCCGGTCGTGCGCCCGTCTGTGCGCGCAGCGTATCGACCACCGCATCCTTGACCCGCTGCGCCGCATAGCGGGCATGGGTGATCGCATCGCCCGAGACATGCGCATCCACCGCGATGGTGTGATCAGGCGAGAGGTGTCTGGACCAGTCGACCTCCATCGCGCCAGCGTAGAGCGCGTGCTCATCGGCGCAGTCGAATTCGCTGATCGGCCACAACACGCGACTGGCCAGGCGCGACCACAACACGGCGCGCTGCGCGTCGATGGGTGCACCTTCGGCGTTGGCACCCGCCATGGTCGCAGTCGCACGGGTGCAACCGAGTGCGACCAATTCATCGGCCAGCAGGTACTCCAGACCCTTGCCGCAACTTGCGAAAAATTTCATGCGGGCAACATCGTCAGTAGTTGTTCAAAGGCATCCGCACTGGCCTGCACGTGATCGGACAAGCGGTGCGAATCATTCACCAGCAGCAGCCGTGCATTGCGGGGGCCGGCCCAGGCGACGACCTGTGAGGCCGGAATCAATTCATCGTGCCAGCCATGAACGATCGACGTCGGCACATGCGCAGCATCCAGTCCAGGTGCCGGACCCATGCTGACGGGCGGCGCCATCAGGAACAGGCCGAGCACAGGCACTTCAAGCGATGCCTGCCCGGAAATCCACGCGCCCAGACTCGATCCCGCCAGTACCAGCGGCCCGCGCGCGGCTGCTGCAGTGGCGATGCGCAGCAGCCGCTGCAGGCGCGCAGGCACATCGCCCAGTTCGCTGACGTCCTGCATCGCATCAAGATCACTGTAGTCGGGCCGCTCATGGGTCCAACCCAGTCGAGTCGCCACGTCTGCCAACGCGGTGACCTTGGTCGCGTTGGGGCCGCTTTCAAAGCCATGCGAGAGGATGCAATGCCCCTTCATTGCGCGATCACGGCTTGGCCGATGCGCATGCTGCCGGGACCCAGGATGCGCGCGGTCAGGCCACCCATTCCGCGCATCGCGTTGTAGCCGCCAGGCCCGAGCACGTCTTCCATGCGCGAACACGGATCACAGGGACCGGTGCCTTCCAGCAACACATCGCCAATCATGAAACGCTTTCCCTTCAGTGCGATCAGTGGAATGCCCGAGACCAGCAAGTTGCGGCGCAGGAGCATGGGCGCTATGTCCGCCCTGCCCGCCAGTGCTGCGATCGCGGGTAGATGCTCAGCTTGCAGCAGGGTCACATCGCGCTTGCCGCTGCCGCCTTTGTAGCGATCACCGGTCAAGCCGCCGCCGACCCTGGCTTCGACCATCTCGACTTCCAGCATCGGCACGTCGCGTGCCGGGCGCACGCCAATCCATTGCAGGATTCCCGCGCGTGGGAACTGCGCGAACAGGTGCGCAAGCGATGAGTCGGCGGGCAGTGTCAACATGTGTGAATGCTAGCATCGGCGCATGCCAGAGCCCGTGATCCACCACGACATCCGCATCGCGCCGCTGCCCTACGCCGCCTCGCTCGTATCGCGTCCGCTGGCCGACATCGACCTGGTGGTGATCCACTGCACGGAGCTGCCCGACCTCGCCATGGCGCGCACCTTCGGCGAACGCGTGCTGTACCCGGATAGCGGCACCGGCAACAGCGGGCATTTCTACATCGACCGCGATGGCAGCATCGTGGAATACGTCGACATCGGTCACGTCGCCCACCACACGCGCGGTTACAACCCGCGCTCGGTCGGCATCGAACTGGTCAATACCGGCCGCTATCCAGACTGGCTGGATTCGCAGCATCAAGCGATGGATGAGGCCTACACCGATGCACAAATCGAGGCTCTGATCGCGCTGCTGCGCGACCTGTGTGCTCGCATCCACGGCCTGAACCTGATCGCCGGCCATGAAGACCTCGATACCGATGAGGTGCAGGCCAGCGACGACCCCGCCCTGCGCGTATGCCGCAAGCGCGATCCCGGCCCCCGCTTCCCGTGGCAACGGGTGCTGGCCGAGGTCCCGTTGCAACGGCTTGCCGCAGCGCAGCACCTATAATCCGGGGATGAATTCGACCTCGCCCGAACCCGTCGTCCATGAACTCGTCGAGCTGCTGTCACTGGAGCGCCTGGAAAACAACCTGTTCCGCGGCCAGAGCCGCGACATCGGGACCAAGTACGTATTCGGCGGCCAGGTGCTCGGGCAAGCGTTGTCGGCGGCGCAGGCCACCATGGACGATGCCCGCGGGCCGCGCGATGCGCACTCCCTGCACGCCTACTTCCTGCGTGCAGGTGACATCGAGGCACCGATCGTCTACAGCGTCGACCGCACCCGCGATGGCGGCAGTTTCTCGGTCCGCCGGGTCACCGCGATCCAGCACGGCCAACCGATCTTCTTCCTTGCCGCGTCGTTCCAGCAGCAGGAAGGCGGCGCCGAGCACCAGCTGTCGATGCCGGAAGTGCCCAAACCGGACGACCTGCAACCGCCCCCAAGGTTGGCGCCCGAGCAATTGGCACAGCTGCCGACCAAGGTCCAGCGCTGGCTGTCGCGGCAGGGGCCATTCGAATTCCGACACGTGTACCCGCGCGATGAACTCGATCCGCCGAAGCGCCCGCCGTTCCAGCAGGTGTGGTTTCGCCTGTCGGAAAAGGTCGGTGATGCGCCGGAACTGCATCGCGCCCTGCTTGCCTACGCCAGTGATTTCCACCTGCTCGGCACCACCACCTTTCCGCACGGCATCAGCTACTACCAGCCGAACGTACAGATGGCCTCGCTGGACCATGCGCTGTGGTTCCACCGCGCGTTCCGCGCCGATGACTGGCTGCTGTATTCGTTCGACAGCCCCAGCGCGCAGGGATCGCGCGGGCTGGCGCGAGGCCAGGTGTTCGACCGCGACGGCCGACTTGTGGCCAGCAGCGTGCAGGAAGGCCTGATCCGGGTCGTGCCCGCCACCAAGGCAGACACCCCGCTGCACGCGAAGGGCTAAGGATGCGCAAGGTCTTCACCAGCCCGCGGCTGGAAAACGTGGAAGCGGTGGCCAACCTGCTGCGCGAGCAAGGCATCCAGGTCAAGATCGACCAGGACCGCTCGTATCGCGGGCAGATGCGCAGCTCCTTCAGCTATCGGGTGCAGGAAGACGATGGCCCGCAACCATCGGTCTGGATCATCCATGCCGACGACCAGCCGCGCGGGCGCCAGCTGCTGCGCGAGGCCGGCCTGCTGGACAGCACGCGTGCCGGCGAAGGCAGCTACCTGCCGCTGAGCGTGCTGGACCGGGAAGAGCCGGGCGCCAAGGCCAAGGCGCGGCGCGCGTCCTGGATCAAGGCGGGGTTGCTGGGCTTGATCGCGGTCGGGATCGGGCTGGTGTTCTTCGCCACCCGCAAGCCAGCGCCAGTCATGCCAGCTGCGCCGGTCGCAAGTGTGCCCGCGCCGCGCGTCATCATTCCGCAATCCGCGGAAGAGTTCTCGACGTACAAGGCCGCAGTCCCGACTGCCCTGGCCAAGCTGCTGATCGAAACCGAGATTGCTACGCGCACGCCCACGCAGGCGTGCGTCGCCCTTGACGGCAAGGATCCGGCAGCCGCGTTCGTCGCTGGCTTGGATGCTGGCACGGCGCAGCTGTTCGCCAAGTCGGCATGCCCGGGCGACGCCGCGGTGGACATTGCCGTGC
>JBKJOY010000086.1:0-6848 GCA_046595415.1 Thermomonas sp. | reverse complement strand
GTCGCGCACCGCCAGCCACGCCGCCAATGCACCCACGCGCGCAGCCTGCACCGACTTGAAGCGCACGCGGGTGCCGAAATAAAGAGCGGGCGAAGTATCGCCGACGATCAGGCTGAGCCGCTCGCGCTCGGCTTGGAACAACTTGGTGTGGGTGCGCCCACTGCGTGCTGTCAGCCGCCAATCGATGTGGCGGGCATCATCGCCCTGCGCATATTCACGCGACTCCGCATATTCCATCCCACGCCCGCGCAGACTGGACAGTGCGTGTCCCTGCACCCCGTGCTGGCCACGCCGCGCGCCACGTCGGCCCATCACCAATGCGCGCAAGGCGATCAGTTCGGACAGGGTGGGCGCGATCCCGTTGGATTCACCCGTTACCTGGCGTGCCTGGTCGTTCACTTCGCTCAGGGCAGCGGGACCCGCTGCAGCAACTCACCGACCAGCCGGTCGCCATCCCAACCTTCGGCAGTGGCTTCGTAGCTCGGCAACACGCGATGCCGCAGCACGTCGGGCGCCACGGCACGCACGTCTTCGGGTGTCACGAAGTCACGGCCAGCCAGCCAGGCGCGGGCGCGGGCGCAGCGTTCCAGTGCGATCGAGCCACGCGGGCTTGCGCCCCAGGCAATACGTCGCCCCAGTGCGGCGTCATAACGACTTGCGTCACGCGAGGCCAGGACCAACTCGATCAGGTAGCGCTCCAGCGCGGGTGCGACGTGCAAGTCGAGCACCGCCGTACGCGCAGCGAACACATCAGCAAGCGGCATGCGCGCGATCTCGCGCGGCGCCGGCCTCAAGGCATCCCGGGCGCGCTCGCGTGCGAGGCGCAGGATCTCGGTTTCTGCATCCAGCTGCGGATAGCCGATCCGCACATGCATCAGGAAACGATCGAGTTGCGCCTCCGGCAACGGGAAGGTGCCTTCCTGCTCAATTGGATTCTGGGTGGCCATGACCAGGAATAGTGCCGGCAACGGGTAGGTTTGCCGGCCAACAGTGACCTGGCGCTCACCCATCGCTTCCAGCAGCGCGGATTGCACCTTGGCTGGGGCACGGTTGATCTCATCCGCCAACAGGATGGGATGGAAGATGGGGCCTGGCATGAACTCGAAACGCCCATCTTGTGGACGCCAGACTTCGGTACCGGTGAGATCCGCCGGTAGCAGGTCCGGCGTGAACTGGACCCGGGCGAAGTCGGCTTCGAGCCGCGCCGCCAGTGCCCGGATCGCCGTGGTCTTGGCTAATCCGGGCGCGCCTTCGACCAACAGATGGCCATCGGCCAAGAGGGCAATCAGGAGGCGTTCAATCAGCGCCGACTGGCCCACGATCTCGGTCGCGAGATCGTCGCGGAGGGCGCTGAACGCACCATGCAGGCGCGGTGTATCGGTAACTTGGATATCCATGGGCTCCTCGGTATTTCTGGCCCATTCGACCACGGTTAGCTGCAAAGGTTCGTTAACAGGACCACAAGGTTGGGGCTGGGGCCCGAAATGCTTCGGGGGCCTTGCGGCCCCCGAAGCGGATCATTCTCGTTGCATTTTCAGCTAATCAGTTGCGCTGGGCGACACGCATGACCTTGGGTGTCACGAAGATCAGCAGTTCCGCCTTCGACTTGGTGTGGTTCTTGTTGCGGAACAGGTTGCCGAGGAAGGGGATGTCACCAAGGAAAGGCACCTTGGAGATATCAGTGCGATCACTGAACTCATACACGCCACCGATCACCACCGTCTGCCCGTCATCGATCAGCACTGCCGTATTCACCTCACGCTTGGCAATCTGAGGCACTGAGCCGAAGGCGCCCAGATCCACGAAACCATCAAGTTCATCCTTCTTGACTGCAAGACTCAAGAAGACGCGCCCGTCATTGGTGATAGTCGGAGTGACCTTCAGTTCGAGCAAGGCGTCCTTGAACTGCACGGTCGGTACATTGCCGCCTTGGCCACCGGAGACTGTCAGGTAGCCGATTTCCTTGCCTTGACGAATCACCGCTTCCTTCTGGTTGCTGGTGACGATGCGAGGATTGGAAATCACCTCGGCGCGCCCCTGTTCCTGGATTGCCGAAAGCTCTACGTCCAAGGCGTAGCCAGCATTGAGGATGGACAACGCGAGTGAACCAGCAGGACTATTCAGTACGGCCGGCAAGTTCGAGATCAGACCGCGGCTGAGCGTGGGCACGGCCAGCGGGCTGGGCGGCGGCGTGGTGCTGTTTTGCCGTGCAGCAGTCACCAGCGAGTTCTGCGTGCTGATGTTGTTCGCGATGCTGTTGCTGAAGTATGACTTTCCGTCATTGTTAACGCCGGAAATTCCGAATTTGGCACCGAGTTCCCGCGCAACATTCTCGCTGGCGATGACAATGCGAGCCTCGATCACCACTTGATCGACCGGCTTGTCTAGCTTGCTGACCAGGTTACGGATGTTGGCGACACGTTCCGGGATGTCGATTACCAACAACGTATTGGTGCGCTTGTCGAAGCTGATGCTGCCGCGCGGCGACAGGAACCCGCGATCCACTTGACCGCCACCACCTTGGCCAGCGCCGCCACTTTGGCTGGTCTTGGCGCCCTCGGTCAACAGATTGGCGATGTCTTCCGCATTGGCATAGTTCACCGGGATGTACTCGGTGACTTTCTCAGCACGCTGCTCCAGGTTGATGCGAGCATCTTCCTTGTCCTGCTCGAACTGCGCGATCTCTTTCTGAGGCGCGACCCACACCACGTTGCCGCTGCGGCGCTTATCCAGTGACTTGGCTTGCAAGACAATGTCGAGCGCCTGGTCCCACGGCACATTGATCAAGCGCAGGGTCACATTCCCCTGCACGGTATCGGCGGCCACGATATTGAGGTTGGACTCTTCAGCAATCAGCTGCAGTACGGTCCTGACTGGCACATCCTGGAAGTTGAAGGTCACAGCCTTTCCGCTGTAACGAACCGTGGAATTGCTGCTGGTCGCGCCCATCGCGGCGGCGCCCATCGCAGGTGCCTTGCTTGATGCGGTGCTGGCCACTGGCGCGGCGCGCGGCACCACCTCCACGATGTACTCGTTGCCGCTCTGATAGGCCATTGACTCGAACGTACCCTTGGTGCCGAGCACGAGTTGCGTCCCGTTGCTGGTCGCATGCGCATCGATACGCAACACCGGAGTTGCGAAGTCGGTGACGTTGATCGGCCGCTGCAGCGATGCCGGCAACTGCGCATTGCCGATATCGATCACGACGCTCGAACCCATGTTGCGCAGGTCCGGCGCAGCACCCTCGCCACTGAAGCGCAGGATCAACTTGCCGGAACCGCCATCGCCGCGCTTGAAGTCGATTGCTGAAACGGTGACTGCGCCTGGCAGGCGTTTGGCGGGGTCCGCCATTGCCCCGGTCGCGGATTGCCCCATGGCAACTGCAGAGGTTGAGGCGGGCAGTGCCCCGGCACTCGCTGCATACAGGCCCAGCGCGACCCCAATCGCACAGGCGCGAAGGGACAAGGGGCGCCGGACAGGCCGCTGGCTCTTGGCGTTGGTGACGGTCATCGGTCTATCCCCTAATCAATTGTCTTCGAGCGCAATGGTTGCAGGCCTTTCCAACCAGCCACCCGCACCGTCCGGAACCAGTTCGATCAATTCGATCCGGTCTTCATACACAGCGGTCACCCGCCCATCACTCTGCCCCAGATATACGCCGGGCCGCACCCGATAGGTGACCTTGTCAGGCGCCATTACGAGCGCAACTGCGCCGGTGCCGCGGCCAAGGGTACCCACCATATCGAGGCTGTCGAGCGGGAACTGTTCCAGCGTTTGTTTGCGTCTGCCCGCATCAGGCCTGGGGCCGTTTCCGCCAGAACCGTTGAACTCTTCGCTGAAAGGATCGCGAAGGGTCTGCGCGGCATATTCGAAAGTCTCGAATTGCTGCATTACCGGCAATGGATCGAGGGGAGGCGCCGGGCGCGCTTTGACCTCGGCGACCCATTTCTGCAAGTCACTGTTGGCACCCGAACAGGACGCCAGTGCGACAACTAGGGACGTCACGAACAGAAGTCGCGCTGGGTAGCGTCGATCGCGGATGTAATCAGTACGCATATCAGCCGCCTCCATTCGCGGGCGCCGCGGCGGGCGCCTTGACTGCGTTATCGGCAGGCTTGGCAGCGCTGTCGGCTTGATTTGCAGTCTCTTCCTCATCGAGGTAGCGATAGGTCTTGACCGTACCTGAAAGTTCCAGCGCGCTATTGGGCCCGATGCGCGCACCAGGATTTTTCGCAGCATCCTTGGGTGTCAACGAAATGTCATGCATGGTCATGATCACCACGCGCGGCAACGATGCGACGCCACTGACAAACGCTCCGAACTGGTGATAGGTCCCCACCATCCGCAATGCAATCGGCTTCTCGGCGTAGAACTCCTTCGGAGTCTCCGGGCCTGGCTGGAAGAGTTCATTGCTGATACCCGTCGCCAGTGCCGTCTGCGAGATGTCCACGATGAGATCAGGCATTTCAGTTTTGCTGGGCAGCTGTCGCAGCATCTGCTGCAGCTGCTGTTCCATCTGTGCAAGTTGCTGCTTCAGTGGCTCCAGGTTCGCCGCGCGACCCTGCTTGGTTTCGAACTCGGTACGCAATTCACTTTCCTGACCCTGCAGTGTCTTGAGCTCGGTTCGCCTGTCACTGACGAACAACCACCATGCCAAGGCAACGATCAAAAGGGAAAGAAGCGCACAGAAACCGACTTTGGCGTTTTGCGGCCATGATCCGATGTTATTGAAGTCCAGATCACGCAGGCTGAGCTGTTTTTTGCTCACGATGCGGTTCCTCCTGCGGCAGATGCAGCAACAGCGGGTGCGGCCGGTGCGTCGCTATCCTCGGCTCCCTTCGGCGCGTTCGGATTCGCCAGTTTGACCTTGAGGGTAAATTCATACGGCAAACCCGGGTTACCCTCCTTGGCCTCGATGATATTGAGGTCGGGTTTGCTCATCCATCCGGACCCCTCCAAGGTACGCATGTAGGTACTGACGCGTGCGTTGGACTGGGACCGACCGTTGAGTGTCAGGATGTCGCCTTCCTGCTTGATTGCAGTCAGGGTCACGCCATCAGGAATCGTGCGCACCAATGAATCGAACAGATGCACCATCTGTGAGCGGTTCGCCTGCAGCTGCTCAATTACTTCCTTGCGTGAAAGCAAGCGACTCTTTTTCTTGTCTAGCTCGGTGATTTCGGTGATCTGGCCGTCGACTTTGGTGATTTCATCGTGCAGGTACTGGTTGCGTTCGTTCTGGGTAGATATGCGGCCGCTGTAGTAGGTGACGATCAGGAATGACACCAGCACGCCGGCAAGTGCCCCCAGGCCCAGCATGCCGTAGAAGTCCTTCTGTCTGGCTTTTCGGCGCTCCGCACGCCACGGGAGTAGATTGATTTTGGCCATCAGTCGAAGCTCCTCAGTGCGAGCCCGCAGGCAATCATCAGCGCAGGTGCGTCTTGTGCCAGCGCATGCGCCTGCACCCTCGGACCGAGCGTCATGTGCGCGAGCGGATTGGCCACTGTCGTGGATACGCCCAACTGTTCTTCAACCATGTCCGCAATATTCGGAATGGATGCGCAACCACCTGCCAGCACCACGTGGTCGACGCGATTGAACTCACTGCCAGCATAGAAGAACTGCAGCAGGCGACTGACCTGTTGGACCATTGCTTCCTTGAATGGATCCAGAACTTCGATCTCGTAACTTTCCGGCAGCCCACCCTGGCGCTTGGCCAAGCCCGCCTCTTCGTAACTGAGGCTGTAGCGACGCATGACCTCGTCGGTCAACTGCTTGCCGCCGAAGACCTGCTCACGCGTGTAGATGCTGCGACCACCTCGCAGGATATTGAGCGTGGTCATGGTCGCTCCGACGTCGACCAGTGCAACCAGCCCGTCGCGCGGCACGTTCAGCGAGCCGGCCATGAGCGCGAATGCATTCTCGATGGCGAAGGCTTCGACATCGATCACCTTGGCAGTCAAGCCTCCAAGCTCCAGCGCGGAGGCTCGAACCTCGACGTTCTCGGAACGCGATGCCGCCAGCAGCACCTGCACCATTTCGCTGTTGCCGGGCATCGTGCCGAGCACCTCGAAATCGAGGTTCACTTCCTCGATCGGGTACGGAATGTAGTTGACCGCCTCGAGTTCGACCTGCGACTCCATCTCGTCTTCATCGAGATCGGCCGGCATCGACATCGTCTTGGTGATGACTGAAGACCCCGATACGGCGGCTACAGCGTGCTTGACTCGCGTACCGGAGCGCGCTACCGCGCGCCGGATCGCTTCGCCAACAGCCTCGACCTCGACCAGGTTCTTCTCGACCACCGCGTTCGGCGGCAGCGGTTCGACCGCATAGTGTTCGACCCGATAACGGTCTCCCGTGCGGGATAGCTGCAAGAGCTTGACCGCAGTCGAACTGATGTCCACGCCGATCAACGGCGGTTGTGTTTTCGTTACCAGACCCACGGTATCTCCCCTTCCCACGGGCGCTTACGCGCACTTGGTGCTCCAGTACATGAATAACGGACTTTTCACACATTGGCAACACATTTGACAAATCGCCACTGCCCGAACCACCGCTTTTCGCCCCGTACCTGCATCCATCCAACGACTTCAACCGTGGAAACCGGCCGCCCCCTGCAGCCCGCTCATGACGGAGGCCTACTCTATACTCCGCGACCACGCCTGTCGCAATCGGAAGTTGTGTAATGCCCCGCCTCCCCCGCCCTCTACGCTGGATTTTGCTGGGTTCTGTCACACTTGCGCTGGTAGGCGCTATCGCTGCCGGAATCCTGATTTACGTGGTGTCCGCGCGATTGCCGGATGTCCAGTCCCTGCGCAACATCGAGCTGCAGGAGCCGATGTACG
>JBKJOY010000129.1:0-4494 GCA_046595415.1 Thermomonas sp. | reverse complement strand
CCGATGCCCGCGCGGATGCCGCGCTGGCATTGGCTGGCATGCAGGCCGGGTCGCAAGGCATGCCGGCACTATCCGATGAACAGATCGAAGCGCTACGCGGCGAGCCGATGGTCGGCGATGGCGCCAGCGATGGCCCTACCGCTTTCGTCATCGACGAACAATCCCGCTTCTATCTGTGGCGCAATTACGTTCGCGAACGCAGGATCGGCCGCCAATTGCGGGCGCTGCGAGACGCACCGATGGCGGATTCCGCCCCAGGCGACGAAGCGGCGATCCACCTGCTCTTCGGCGATGCGGCGACCGCTGACGACAGTGCGCAACGCGCCGCCGTCCGCCAACTGTCGCATCGCCGCTTCGGCGTGCTGACCGGCGGACCCGGCACCGGCAAGACCACAACCGTGCTGCGCATGCTGGTGATGGCTCAACGCCACCGCCAGCAAGCCGGCCTGCCGCCGGCACGCATTGCGGTCGCGGCTACCACCGGCAAGGCGGCGCAGCGGTTGTTGGGGTCTTTGCAGGACGGCAAGCGCGTTCTGCAGTCACGCCTGCCGGTTGCTGGAGCGGACAGTTGGCACGCGCTGCTGACTCAGCTGCCAACCACTGACGCCCTGACCCTGCATAGCCTGCTTGGCTACCGCCCCTACGATGGCCGCTTTAGTCGCAACCGCGACCTGCCGCTGGATACCGACATCGTGGTGGTGGACGAAACCTCGATGCTCGATCTTGGCTTGCTGGATGCACTGCTGCAGGCGTTGCCGGATCACGCCCAACTCTTGCTGGTGGGGGATGCCGACCAGTTGACGTCGATCGGCACGGGTTCGGTGTTGCTGGATCTGGTTGCGGCGATGGATGGCAGCGATGACCTGGTGCGCCTGCTGCATGGCTTCCGAGCGCAGTCACTGGTGCTCCCAAGTCTGCTGGCAGCCGCACGCATCGGCGATGTGGTGGGCTTCAAGGCGGCGTTCGATGGAGTTGATGCCGTTTGGCATCCCGCATCGACTCCCACCCAAGTGGACGCGCGCTTGAAAGACTGGTCGCAACGGCTGGCGCAGCTGCAACCGCTGCGCGATGGCACGGCCCACGATGACACTGAAGCGCTGGTGGCCCTCGATGCGTTGGCCTCCCACCAGTTGCTGTGCGCGCTGCGCGAGGGTAGCCATGGCGCGACCCTCGCCAACGCAGCCATCGAGCGCCTGCTGCGGTCGCAATGGCAGCGGCCAGCGCAGGCCATCTGGTATCCGGGCCGGGCGGTGATGGTGACCCGCAATGACTACGCCTCGAAACTGTTCAATGGCGATGTGGGCATTTGCCTGGCCGATGCTGCTGGCGACTTGCGTGTCTGGTTCCAAGGCGCCGGCAGCACTGATGGCCAGCGGCGCGCGCGCGCATTTGCACCGGCGGCGCTGCCGGCGCACGAGAGCGCGTTCGCCATCACCGTGCACAAAAGCCAGGGTTCCGAATACGCCCATGTGGCCCTGTTGCTGCCGTCCGCACCGGAGCACCGGGTGCTGACCCGTCAGCTGGTCTACACCGGCTTGTCGCGTGCGCGCCAAGCCGTGCAGCTTTGGAGCAGCGAAGGTGCATTGGCGACGGCACTCATCACGCCGGTCACAAGGATCGGCGGGTTGCGCGGACGTTGTTGATTCCCGTCCGGGAATGTCGAGTTCCAATGAATTCAACAGGTTGCAACGCGACAATGGCGGCCCTGGATGGGGTCGAGACGCTCTTCCAGCAGCGGAAACTGAATCCCCGCTTGACAGCCGGATAGTGTGACGGCGATAACAGAAGTCAGACTGCGCAGGCCAAGGGGGCCGCGTATTCATTGCATTAGTGGTTGTTGCGTCGCACAACTTCCGAGACGACCATCCGGATTTGCGGCTTGGCAATGCTCCAAGAACACATTCTGACGATCAGACCTTGGGGGTCACATGAGCGGCATCAGGAACAGTACGGGCGCGTCTGCCCATTGGCGTCGCAAGCGCATCATCAAGGTTGCCCCGATGACCCGCGCCGTGCGCATCGCGCTGGCGGCTTCGCTGGCGGCGCTTGCGCTGGGGGCCAGCAGTGGCGCGTTCGCCGCGAACTGCAAGGCGCCAGCCACGCGGTTGGTGCCGTGCACTTCAACAAGTATCGACGCGGCGCCGGTCACGGATTTGACCCTTGTGCACAGTGCGGTAGCGCCTGCAGATTTTGGCGGCTTCGGCATGCCCATGTCGATCAGCGAGTCGGACACCGGCGACGTGATCATCGACAACAGGGATCCGATCAGCGAATACAGCGCGACGGATAACGTGGCTGCGATCAGCGGTTACAGCAGCGAAGGCAGCGTCTACATCACCAACCAGGCGACCGGTGAGCTTGAAGCGATCTCTGCGGGTGGCGACGCGATCGGCATCTACGGATATGCACTTGTTGGCGACGTGATGATCGACAACAGCGGCGCGATCAGCGCTCATTCTTACAATGGACTCGCCGATGGCATCTTCCCCTCGGGCGCGAACGTCGATGTGACCAATTCGGGTGCGCTGGATATCGAGGGTGCCACGTGGTCAGCCGGCATCGAGGCGCAGGGCGCCGCTTCTGTCTCCGTCAACAACAGCGGCGACATCAGCAGCAGCGCAGACTCGTTCTACCAAGTCGAAGTCTATGACGCGGTCGCGGGTGCCAACGTCGTCATTGGATATGGCGCTGGTGGTACCGCGTTCGGCATCTACGCCACGGGCGGCGAGGCGGGCGCCGAGGTCGTCAACGGTGGCAACATCGATGCGCAGGGTGGCTACACCACGGGCATAGAAGTCCAGTCCAGCGGTGATATCGCGGTGGACAACTCCGGCAACATCACCTCCGGTTCCGGGCTTTCCAGCTACTACAACGACGTCAACGGTTACGCCTACACCTCCGGCACTCAGCTGGCTACCGGCATCAATGCGACCAGTAACGGGGAGAGTGCGGCGGTTGGGGTGACCAACAGCGGCGACATCACTGCCGCTGGCATCTTCGGCGCGACCGGCATCGCGGCGACCTCGGGTGGCCTGGGCGGTTCTGCCAGTGTCAACAACAGCGGCTCGATCTATGCCTCGCAGAACCAGAAGTACGGCTACGGTGCCTACGGCATCGTGGTATCGGCGGATGGCGATGCATCGATCGACAACAGCGGCGGCATCCAGGTGTATTCCGCTGGTGCGGCGAGCGGTGCAACCGCGCTTGCGTTCGCGGGCGATGCCAGCGTGACCAATTCGGGCGACATCGAAGTTGCCAGCAGCGCGGGCAACTATTACGGCGCGACCGGCATCACCGCGTTCGCCGCCAACGGCAGTGCATCCGTCGACAACAGCGGTTCGGTATCGGTCTACTCGGGCACGATCCTGGGTGTCGTCACTGCAGCAATCGATGCGCAGGGCCAGACCGGCGCCAGCGTGACCAACAGTGGCTCGGTGTACGCGAATGGCAAGTACACCTACGGCGTGTTCGCCAGCTCCAGCGCCGGCGATGTCAGCGTGACCAACACGGCCAGTGGTGAGATTGATTTCACGGCATCCGGCTACGGCACCGGCATCCTTGGCCTGGCGACGCTGGGTGATGTGACCATCGATAACGCAGGCACGATTCTGGGGGACGGCGCCACTCAGTCGGTGGGCATCTTCGGCTCCGCCGCCATGGGCAACGCGGACATTTCCAACAGCGGCGCCATCGATTCGCAAAGCTATGACGGCACGGCAGTGGGTATCTTTGCGCGCGCCGCCTACGGCACGGCATCGATCGACAACAGCGGCTTCATCAACGCCTATTCGCCCTACGGTGTTGCCTACGGCGTTGTTGCGCGTGGTGCGTACGCGCAGGTCAGCAACAGTGGTGACATTTCCGCCAACGGTTACTACGCCGCCGTCGGTATCGCTGCCAGCTCCACCTACGGCACAACCGTCACCAACACGGGCGGGAGCATTTCGGTGATCGCGGTGGGACAAGGGACTGGCATTGATGCCCAATCCACGGCTGGCGACGTCAGTGTCAGCAACGCCAGCAGCATCGATGCTGTTGGCATCGTGCTGGGCGCCAAGGGCATCAATGGCTACGCCTACGGCAACGTCGACATCGACAACAGCGGCGATATCTATGCCGGCTCGCTGTATGGCGACGCGATTGGAATTTACGGGTACTCGGTGGCGGGTGATGCGTCGATCGGCAACAGTGGCGACCTGACCGTGATCTCGTATTACGCACTGGCCGACGGCATCTTTGCCTCGGGCGCGAATGTCGATGTCACCAACTCGGGCGAAGTCAGCGTCTACGGCTACACCTGGTCAGCCGGCATCGAGGCACAGGGCGCGGACAGCACCACGGTCACCAACAGCGGCAACATCACCGCGCTTGCGCCCGGCTTCTCACAAGTCGTCGATTCCGACGGCAATGTCGTCAGCGGTGGAGCGGGAGCCAAGTCGTTCGGTATTTATGCGACGGCAGGCGAGGCTGGCCTCACCATCGGCAACAGCGGTG
>JBKJOY010000383.1:0-5306 GCA_046595415.1 Thermomonas sp. | reverse complement strand
CGGCGTTCCGTTCGGCTTCGCCTCACGGGCTGTTGCGGACTCGCGCGTGGCGCTCGTCTCGCAACTCCGGCCCGGCGCAGCGCGCCGGGCGTTCGCTGAGGCCGCGCGGCAGTGCCGCGCAATCGGCCTCAGCTCACCCACCCCGCGATCACGAACAACGCGATGATCGCCAGCCACAGGATCAGGATTCGCCACACCAGGCTTATCGCGTCGCGAAGCTCGGGGAGTTCGCCGAACACTTCCACCAGCGCCGTTGCCGTCGACATGCCGGTTTCCGCGTAGTCACCCACTTCTTCCGCGATCTCGCTGCGCACACTGGCGCGGGCGGCGGTTTCAAGCAATGCATTGTTCAGTAGCAGGCTGGGCTTGCCCATGTCACGCCACGCACCAACCACGGCATCGAAATTGCCAACCAACGCCAGCGAGATCGTCATCAGCTGGCTGACCGGCCATTCCAGGATCGCAAGCCAGCTGCGCGCGCCCGCAGCGGTGTCCGACGGCAGCATGTCTTCATCGCGCTCAGCGGCAAGCACGCTCAAGCGATACAGCAACGCGCCGAACGGGCCCAGCACCCAGAACCAGAACAGCACACCGAACCAGCGCCGCAAGGCATTGCGGAATACCGCTTCGATCAGCGATCCGCCGTCCAGCCGGACCGTGCCATTGGGTGGCCACAGGCGCGCGGCGGCGGCACGCCGAGAGGCGGCATCCGGCGCATCGAGGATGGCTGCGACATCGAGGTCAAGATCGCGCGGACCCCAGCAATAGAACAGCACGACGATGTCGAACAGCAGCCCGACGAAACCCCACAGCGGCTGGTCCAGCGCAAGTTGCAACAAACCCACCGCGAGCAGCGGCACCACCAGCGCAAGCGCAATGCCGAAGCGGCCACGCCAGATACTGTCTTCCGGGAATTGGGCGTTGAGCCAACGCAACCAGTTGTCATACCAGCCATGCTGGCGCATGCCTGTCGCCAGATCGGGCAACAGGTGACCAATGGCGAGGGCAATGACGACGGCGATCAGGGTGGCAGCCATGCCCTGATTCTACGTTGCGGGGCGCGTGTCTGTGCTGCGGTCCGCATCGTGTTGTTGCAGCCACGCGCGAATCACATGGCGGGAAATCGACACGGGCGACGACAGCACGATGCCATCACCCACGGGTTCGGCGTGCATCCAATCGGCGGCCAGCCCGGCGCGCACTTCGTCGGCGCTGAACCAGCGCGCGGCTTCAAGTTCGTCCTGATCCGCAACGACAGGCTCATCCGGATCCGCATCGGCGATGAAGCCCAGCATCAACGAACCCGGGAATGGCCACGGCTGTGAGGCGAGATAGCGCGACGCACGCACGCGCACACCGGTTTCTTCCATGACCTCACGCGCAACCGCCATCTCGAGGGTTTCACCGGGTTCGACGAAACCGGCGACGACCGACCAACGACGCGGTGGCCAGCTGGCCTGGCGGCCGAGCAGCAGCCGCTCGCCGTCGCCCACCGCGACGATCACGGCCTGATCGGTGCGCGGGTAGTGCTCGCTGGCGCAGCCTTCGCACACGCCCAGCCAGCCGCCACGCACGAATCGCATCACACCGCCACAGGCGCTGCAAAAACGATGCCGCTGGTGCCAATGCTGGAGTGCGCGCGCCTGCGCAAACACGGTGGCCTGCCACGCCGGCCAGCGCGCAGCGGCGGTGCGCAAGTCGATGCGTTGCGGGGCTTGCAGGGCAAGCGTCTCGGCATTCGCGGCGAACCAACCCTGGCCATCGCGCAAACCCAAAAAGGTGGTGATGCCCGGCCCGCCACCCAACGCAATGCCGGCCGGTGCCTGCAATTGGCCGTCATCGTCCGCATGCGCGCGGCCGTCCTTGTCCAGCACGATCACCCGCGCCTGCGGCCATAGCGCCGCCAGCGCATCGGCATCGGCACGCAGGTGGTCAGCGCGGTCAAGCGCGCCGTCGACGAACGCGAAGGGGCTGGCGCGGCCGCTCACACGGTGAACGAGGAACCGCAGCCGCAGGTGGTCTTGGCGTTCGGATTGCGAATCACGAACTGCGCGCCGCTTAGCGATTCGCTGTAGTCGACCACCGCGCCCGCCAGATATTGCAGGCTGAGTGGGTCGACCAGCAGGGTCACGCCGTCGGTGACGATGGCGAAGTCGTCTTCGTTCTGGCCTTCGTCGAATTCGAATCCGTATTGGAACCCGGAACAGCCACCGCCCTGGATGAAGACGCGCAGCTTGAGCCCAGCATTGCCCTCTTCATTGATCAGCTCGCGCACCTTGGCCGCGGCCGCGATGGTGAACGCCAATGGCGGCGGTGCCGCGTGGTCAGCCTGGCTCAGGCTGGGCAGATCGATCAGGGTTGTTTGCATGCCACCAGCATGGGGCGCCGGCCGGCCTGATTCAACCGCGGCGGACCCAATCCGGCTTGGGCGGCGCCATCATTCCGCCCGCGGGCCAGCGGCAGGCGCGGTGGAAACGGCATCGCCCCAGGTGAAGCTCTGCTCGACCGCAGCGCCTGATTCAGGCAACAACCGCGCGATGACCCGCACCGGCTTCACGCCCAAGGGCAAGACGATGTCGCCCTCCACTTGCTCGAAATACTTGAACGAGTAGTCCAGCCCCGGCGCGTTTTTCTGCTGGCGCAGCTCGGCCCAGGCCAGGGTGAGCATGCGGCCGGCCTCGCTGGCTTCCACCACCAGTTGCAGGCGCCCGCGACTGACCGCGCCGCGATTCATGTTCTGGGTCAAGGTGGCGACCACATGCCACAGCTGTGGATCGCGTTGCGGCACCAGTTTCAGTTCGTGCACGCTCAACCCTCGGCGCTGCCCGGTTGCGCCGACGAAGCGCTCGTAGAAGGCGATATCCGCACGCAGGCTGGCGATCTCCTCATCGCGTTCGGCCATCGTGCCCTGCAATTCACTGTTGGCCTGCCGGCTGATCTGGTCGGAACGGGTCAGCGTAGCGACCTGTTGCTCCAATTGGTCGATGCGCTCGCCCTGCTGCCTGAGTTGCTCGCCCGCATTGGCGGGTTGTGGCGCGAACGTTCGCCAGGCACCCCACCCGCCCATGACCAGTGCCGTCAACAACACCAGCACAAACCCCAGGCGCGGGTGGCCGCTGCCACGGACATGGCGCGGCGCGCGCATGGACGATGTGTTGGTAGCGTCATGATCGGCTTGCATTGACCGGATGACGCCCGGCTTTTGGGTCCACGTCAAGCCGCACTGCCGTATAGACTTGGTTGCGTGGCGCCATCAAGAGGCGCCGGGGAGATGTTCGATGCAGCCCGAACACCTGTTCGTGATTGGTGTATTGCTGGCGTGGCTTGCCGGCATCCGCGTGTACCTGACCGTATTCGGCGTGGGCCTGGCTGGCTTTTTTGGCTGGCTGCAACTGCCGGAGGCCATGCAGGCCGCGCAATCCCCGTGGGTGCTCGGGGTGTCGGGGGTACTGGCGGTGGCGGAATTCTTCGCCGACAAGATCCCGGGCGTGGATTCGGTCTGGGACCTGCTGCACACCTTGTTGCGGGTACCGGCCGGTGCCTTCCTGGCCGCGGCGGCGATGTCGCCCGATGGCCATCTTGGCGCTGGCATGCTGGCGACCGGCGCTGGCGTCGCACTGACCAGCCACCTGCTGAAGTCGGGCTCGCGTGCGCTACTCAACACATCGCCCGAACCGATAAGCAACTGGACTGCCTCGGCCACCGAGGATGCGGCGGTGATTGGCGGCTTGGCATTGGCATTCAGCCACCCGTTGCTTGCACTTGTGCTGGTGGTCGGCGTCAGTCTGATGTTCGCGATGTCGGTATGGTGGCTGTGGCGAAAGTTGTTCCGGCGCAGCCCCCAATCCGTGCCTCAAGCCGAGTGAATCAGGGCGGTGGCCTTCGTTTAGCATGTTTTGCGTGACACTATGTCGGTGATCACGAATTCTGGGCGAATGCCCACAGGGGCTTTCATGACAATCTCCGCGGAGATCCACGACGTACAGCGACTGCTGCAATGCAGTGCATTGCGACGTCCAGGTCATGTAGCCGGCTCAGAAGCAGGCGCGTGTTTGTTGGTGTCTGGGCAGCCGATCATCCATCACTCTTGAAGAAGCCAAGCCGAACACGATGCAAGCAGGAAACGACCCTACCACCACCAATGCACCGGCGGATCCATTCAGGATCATGATCGTCGAGGACGACCGCAGCCAGGCGATGTTCGCCGAAGCCATCCTGCGCGGTGCTGGCATGTCGCCGAGGGTGGTCGCGGTGCCAGAGCAGATGATGGCGATCCTGGAGGACTTCGACCCGGACCTGGTCTTGATGGACCTGCACATGCCGGGCACCAGCGGAACTTCGCTGACGCGTCAGATCCGCGAACACCCGCGTTTTTCCGAAGTCCCCGTGGTGTTCCTGACCGGGGACCAGGATCCCGAGCGCCAGATGGAAGTGCTGGAAACCGGCGCAGACGACTACATCCTCAAGCCGGTCCGACCACGTCACCTGATCGCCGCCGTGCAGAGCCGCGTCCGGCGCTCACGCGCCGCCCAGCAAAAGCAGGTGGTGACCGCCGAACCCGATCGGCATCCCGTCACTGGCCTGTACACGCGGCCGGCGTTGATGCAAAAGCTGGTGGCGCAATTGCCCACCCGCCAAGGCGGCGTGCTGCTGGTGGAAGTGGGCAATGCGGGTGCACTGCGCAACCGCTATGGCTATTCCGATTTCGAAAAACTGATGAATGATGCCGGCCGCCATCTGGGCAAGATTGCAAGTGCCCATGCAGTGGCGCGGCTGAGTGACAACGCCTTTCTGGTGGTGGTGGCGGGACCCGACAACCTGCCGCTGGAGGTCTCTGCGCGCAGCCTGCGCGACGGCATCGGCTATGAGGATTTCCGCGCGGGGAATGAAACCCTGCGGCTGCGCAGCACGGTCGGCCATACCGATTTGCAGCACGGGTTTGCCGATGCCGGCAGTGTCCTGGCAGCAGCGGAGGAAGCAGCGCGGGCAGCACGCTCACTGGCAATCGGCATCGCCGCCTACGAACCACCCGAAAAGGCGGAAAGCGCGGCGGACAGTGGCATGCTCCGCGGTTGGAATGAATTGGCCGGCAAAATGTTGGGTGCCATCGCTGCCCTGCAGGCGCAGCAATACCTGGAACTGTGCTTCGTCGCCTCCGGACACTGCGACCACTGGTTGAAATGCCAGCTTCAAGCCATCGTTTTCAAGCGCTGCGCGGAGTTCGCGGAGCATGCCACTGTCCGCTACGCTTTCCGCCTTTTCGGGTGGTTCGTAGGCGGCGATGCCGATTGCCAGTGAGCGTGCTG
>JBKJOY010000369.1:0-7219 GCA_046595415.1 Thermomonas sp. | reverse complement strand
CCCTTGCCACGCCGAAGGTGTGGAAGGGTGCCGGAAACAACGTGGCGGTCGGTGTTGCGCAACCGCTGCTGGTTAGCACGCCGCGCGGCAAGTACGACCACCTGAAGGCCACCATGGATCTGCCGAAGTCGCTGGTGGCGCCGATTGCCAAGGGCCAGAAACTGGGCATGGTCAAGGTCATGCTGGACGGCAAGCTGGTGGCGCAATCCCCACTGGTGGCGCTTGACGCGGTCGAAGAAGGTGGTTTCTTCAAGCGCCTGTGGCACGAACTGCTGATGTGGTGGCAGTCGGTCTGAGTCTGAGCGCGGGTGGCCGCTGGATTGAAGCGGCCCGCGCAGTCCCCATAATCGGCACATGGACATGCAATCAGAAAACCCAGCCGCTCCTGACGAAGCTCGCGGCTTCCAGTTCCCCGGCGTCTTCGAGCTGTCCGCCATGGGTGACGCCGAACGCCAGCTGGAACAGGTGTTGCCGAAGGCCTTGATCGACGCCGGCGTCGACGTGGTGAGCGAGCAGGTCAACTGGAAGCATTCCTCGACCGGCAAGTTCGTGTCGGTGCGGATTGCCTTTCGCGCCGAAAACCGCGCGGACTACGACCGCGCCCACGAGGCGTTGCGTGCGAACCCCGACGTGAAGTGGACGATCTGAGCCAAGCCATCGTCCGCGACCTCGGTCGCCAACCGTATGAGCCGGTGTGGCGCGCGATGCAGCGCTTCACCGACGCCCGCGACGCCGACACGCCGGATGAACTGTGGCTGCTCGAGCACGAACCGGTGTTCACCCTCGGCCAGGCCGGCAAGCCCGAACACGTGCTGGTGCCGGGCGATATCCCGGTCCTGCATGTGGATCGCGGCGGTCAGGTCACCTATCACGGGCCCGGTCAACTGGTGGCCTATCCGTTGCTGGACCTGCGCCGGCTGAAGATTGGTGTTCGCGATTACGTCTGCAGGATCGAGCAGGCGATCATCGACACACTCGGAGAATGGAACATCCAGGGAGCGCGCCGCGATGGCGCGCCCGGCGTCTATGTCAACGATGCCAAGATCGCCGCGCTCGGGATCCGCGTGCGTCGCGGCTGCACGTTCCACGGACTGGCGTTCAACATCGCGATGAGCACGGAACCGTTCCTGCGCATCAATCCCTGTGGTTATCGGGGGTTGGAGGTGGTGGCGATGGCCGACTTGGGCGGACCGTCTTCAATGGATGCGGTCAAGCCGGTGCTGATCCAACATCTGGCGGCGCAGTTCGGCCTCGATTTGGTTACGGCGGGCGATCTGCCGCCGCAGCTGATCGCCGCCTGAGCCGCGCTTCTGCGCGATAATATGGCGATGAACAGCACGCCCCGCAGCATTCCCTTGGCGGTTGTCGCAGACAGCCCCGTTTCGCTCGAGCCAGGCGTTCGCCAGGTGGCTGGTGACAAGATTGCGCGCTCGCCTGTCGCGTTCGTCGAAGCGCCGGTGCTGCGCAAGCCGTCGTGGATCCGCGTGCGGATTCCGTCCGGCAATGCGGTCGCCAACCTCAAGGCCAAGCTGCGCGAGAACCGCCTCGTCACCGTGTGCGAGGACGCCAGCTGCCCGAATATCCACGAGTGCTTCAGCCACGGCACCGCGACCTTCATGATCCTGGGCGATGTGTGCACGCGCCGCTGTTCGTTTTGCGATGTCGCCCACGGTCGGCCGAAACCCGCCGATGCCGGCGAGCCGGAGCGCCTGGCGCGCACCGTGGCCGACATGGGCCTGAAGTACGTGGTGATCACCAGTGTGGATCGCGACGATCTGCGTGACGGTGGTGCCCAGCACTTCGTCGACTGCATCCGCGAAACCCGAGCGGCATCGCCCGGCATCCGCATCGAAATCCTGACCCCGGATTTCCGTGGCAAGGGGCGCATGGAGCGTGCGCTGGAGATCCTCGCCGTCTCGCCGCCGGATGTGTTCAACCACAATATCGAAACCGTGCCCGACCTCTACCGCAACGTCCGCCCCGGCGCAGACTACCAGTGGTCGCTCACGTTGCTGCAGAAGTTCAAGGCGCAGCACGCCAGCATTCCGACCAAGTCCGGGATCATGCTTGGACTGGGCGAAACCATGGAGCAGGTACAGGCCACCCTGCGCGACCTGCGTGCGCATGATGTGGAAATGGTCACCATCGGCCAGTACCTGCAGCCCAGCGCGCACCACCATCCGGTGTTGCGCTACTGGACGCCCGAAGAGTTCAAGGCGCTCGAGGTTTACGGCATGGCGCTGGGCTTTTCGCACGTGGCGTCGGGCCCGATGGTGCGCAGCTCGTACCACGCCGACCAGCAGGCGGCCGGCGTCGTCTAGTCAATACTTGCGCAGGGCCGTGCCGGCAGCGCCTACCGACGGGCGTTCGCTACCCGGCTGGAAATGCCGCTTCGCGAATCACCCGTCGGCCTAGCCGCCTGGATTACCTGAATTCGCGACACCGCGTCTATTCACATCCCTGCACATGGGGGCGTTAGAGTGAATCCCGGCGCGATGATGCCACGTACAAATACGAACTTACGGCACTGTTGCGCAGTCTCTACTTGACCCATCCTGACTTTACGGCTCCCCCCGCCGCGGACATCCCATGAAGCCCATTCGTACCCTGCTCGCACTCTCACTCGGCTTGGCCCTGGTCTCGCCGCTCGCCTTGCTGGCCCGCGCCGACAATGGCGCGATGCTGGCAGCCCCCACTGCCGACCAGACCACGACTTCGCGTCTGGTCTACGGGCTTCTGTCCGACAGTCGCTACGCCTATCGCCCGCGCGCGCTGGACGATGCGCTGTCGCAGGACATCCTGAAGCGTTACCTGGACGCACTCGATCCAGGCAAGGTGTTCTTCACCGCGCAGGATGTCGCCAGTTTCGACCAGTACAAGTCGCGCCTGGACGATGCGATCAAGAGTGGCGACGTGACGCCGGCGTGGGCGATCTTCGCCGTTTACCGGCAGCGGATGAGCGATCAGATGGCGCAAGCCCGAACGCTGCTCAAGGGTGATTTCGAGTTCACCAGCAATGAGCAATACCTGTACGACCGCGAAGACGCGCCGTGGGCTGCCAGCAAGGCAGAGCTGGATACGCTGTGGCGGCAGTCGGTGAAGAATGACTGGCTGCGCCTCAAGTTGGCCGGCAAGAAGCCGGACGAGATCCGCAAGACGCTCGACAAGCGCTACGCGGCCGTGCTCGACAACGTGTCCAAGCTCAAGGGCGATGACGTCTTCCAGAGCTTCATGAATGCCTATGCCAGTGCGATCGATCCGCACACCGACTATCTGAACCCGCGCAGCGCCGAGAACTTCAACACCTTGATGTCGAACTCGCTGGAAGGGATCGGCGCCGTCCTGCAGAAACAGGATGACTTCGTCCTGATCCGCGAGATCGTGCCTGGCGGTCCGGCATCGCGCAGTGCCCTCAAGCCCGGCGACCGCATCGCTGCGGTTGGCCAAGGCAAGGCGGGCGAGATGAAGGACATCGTCGGTCTGCGCATTGACGATGCCGTTCAGTTGATCCGCGGCGCTGCCGATAGCCAGGTGCGGTTGGATGTCATTCCTGCCGAAGCGCCGATGGACAGCAAGCCGGAACGCCTGTTGCTGACGCGTGCGAAGGTGCGTCTGGAAGACCAGGCGGCGAAGGCGGAAACCATGACCGTGCCTGCCGCTGCCGGCCAGCCGGCACGCCAGATCGGGGTGATCAAGCTGCCGGGCTTCTATCAGGATTTCGATGCGCGCCGCCGTGGCGACGAAAACTACGCGTCCGCCACCCGCGACATCGCCCGATTGCTGAAGCAGTTCCGCGCGCAAAAAATGGACGGTGTGGTGCTGGACCTTCGCAATAACGGCGGCGGCTCGTTGAGCGAAGCGATCGAATTGACCGGCCTGTTCATCGACAAGGGCCCGGTGGTGCAGGTGCGCGAATCCAGCGGCCGGGTCAGCGTTGAAGAAGACACCAAGTCGGGCGTGGCCTGGAGTGGCCCGCTGGCGGTGTTGGTCAACCGTGGCTCGGCCTCGGCCTCGGAGATCGTGGCGGGTGCCATCCAGGACTACGGTCGCGGCTTGATCATCGGCGAAACCACCTTCGGCAAGGGCACCGTGCAGAACATGGTCGATCTGGACCGCTGGCCCGCCAACGAGAAGCCGCGCTTCGGCCAGGTCAAGCTGACGATTGCACAGTTCTTCCGTCCGGGCGGCAGCAGTACGCAGAACAAGGGCGTGGTGCCGGATGTTGCCTTCCCCAGCAGCATGGATGCCGGCGAATACGGCGAGAGCAAGTACGACAATGCGCTGCCGTGGACGCGGATCGCGGCCTCGCAGCACGTGCAGTACGGCGATTTCGCCACATTGGTGGGGTCATTGGACAAGCGCCACGATGCACGCATCGCCAATGACATCGAGTTCAAGTGGTGGGCCGAAGACGTGGCGACCTTCCGCGAGCAGCAGCTCAAGAAGTCGGTGTCGCTCAATGAAGTCGCGCGTCGCACCGAGCGTGACGAATTCGATGCCAAGCGCAAGGCGCGCGCCGAACAGCGGGTGAAGCTTGGCATCGCGCTGGATCCGCTGTTGCAGCCGCGTTCCGATGACGGCCTGCAGGACAGCGAACGCAACGTGGCGCAGGATGCCGCGCGCGACAAGGCCGCGAAGAAAATCACCGATCCATTGCTGCGTGAGTCGGCAGCCATCCTGGGCGATGCGATCGGCCTGCTGAATGCAGATGCCAAGTTGTCCGCGCAGGTGTTGCCGGAGTCTCACAGCGCCGGTCATTGGGTGGATTGAGGCAAACAAGCACAGGTAGATGAAGGCGGGCGCCATCATGGCGCCCGTCGTGTTTTCCGGGCTGCGAACAGGCGGGCCGTCGATCGACAACGAATGGCAACGCACGGGGACTGGCGCGATGCACGGCAGCGACAACACCGCAGGTATCGCCGGTTCGCGCGTGGCATTTGCGCTGGCCCTGGTCTACCTGATCTGGGGATCGACCTACCTCGGCATTCGTTTGGCACTGGAAGGCGGATTTCCGCCGTTCCTGCTGGGCGGCATGCGCTTCACGATGGCGGGCGTGCTGATGTTCGCGGTCTTGCGTTGGCGTGGGTTGCCGATGCCGACGCGCGCGCAGTGGGGCAATGCGGCGGTGATGGGCGTGCTGTTGCTGTTGTTCGGCAATGGCATGGTGAATTTGGCGGAGAAGACCGTGCCGTCGGGCATTGCGGCGGTGGCGGTGGCCTCGGCGCCATTGTGGATGGGGGTCTTCGCGGCGATGCGTGGCGAGCGCCCGAACCGGATCGAATGGATCGGCTTGGGCATCGGGTTCCTCGGCGTGCTTTGGCTCAATGCCGGCAGCAGTCTTGGAACCGCCCCGCGGGGCCTGCTCGCCTTGCTGGTGGCGTCACTGGCATGGTCCTTCGGTTCGGTCTGGAGTCGCGGTCGTGACCTGCCCTCGCCATTCATGGCAGCGGCTGCACAGATGATCTGCGGTGGCCTGGTGATGTGCGTGGTGGGCCTGGCGGTCGGCGAGCGCATGCATGCGTTGCCGACGCACGCAGGCATCGCCGCGTTTGCCTACCTGCTGGTGTTCGGCTCGATCGTCGGTTTCTCCGCCTACATCTGGCTGCTGCACCACGTGCGTCCGGCGCTGGCCGGCAGCTATGCCTACGTCAATCCGGCCATTGCCGTCGCACTTGGCGCGTGGCTCGCAGGCGAGCGTTTCGGCATGCACGAGCTGGTCGCGATGGGCGTGATCCTGCTGGGCGTGATCGCCATTACCTTGGCCAAGACGCGCAAGCCGAAGAAAGCGGGCGTGCCCGCATGAGCACGGGACGGCTGGACAGGCGCGGGCTATGGGTGGCGGTCGCGTCGTTCGTGCTGTGGGGATTGATGCCGTTGTACTGGCACTTGCTGAAGGCGGTGCCGTCGCTGCAGATCATCGCCCACCGGATCATCTGGAGCACGTTGCTGGTTGCTGGCTGGCTGACCTGGAAATACGGCCGGGGCTGGCTGCGCGAAACACTGGCACAGCCGCGCGCGGCGTGGATGCTGGCGCTCAGCGGTGGTTTGATCGCGGCCAATTGGGGTCTGTACATCTGGGCGGTGAATGCTGGCCACGTGGTCGAAACCAGCCTGGGTTACTTCATCAATCCGTTATTCAACGTCGTGCTTGGGGTGGTGTTGCTGCATGAGCGCTTGAACCGGGTGCAATGGTTGTCGGTGGCCATCGCGACGCTGGGCGTGCTCTGGCTGACCCTCAACTACGGCAGTGTCCCGTGGATCGCGTTGACCTTGGCGGTGTCGTTCGGCACGTATGGTTTGGTGCGCAAGCTCCTGGGGGTTCCGCCGGTGCGCGGGCTCGGCGTGGAGAGCCTGTATTTATTTCTGCCCGCCCTGGTGATGGTGGTGTGGGGTGACGCGCATGGCGATGGCGGCTTCATTGCGCATGGCGCCACCGCGGGTTGGGGCTGGCAAGTGGCTGGGTTGTTGGTGCTCGGCGGCGCGCTGACTGCGTTGCCGTTGATCGGGTTTGCCGATGCGGTGCAACGCATTCCGTTTTCAATGGTCGGCGTGTTGCAGTACATCGCGCCGACCATGCAATTGCTGATCGGCGTGCTGGTGTTCCACGAACCCTTCGGCCGCGACCGCGCGATTGGATTCACCTGCATCTGGGTTGCGCTGGCGATCTTTGCCGCTGATGGCCTGCTGCGAGCCCGCCGCGCGAACGCGGCGGGTTTTGCAAAAGGCTGATTCAACCAAGGCCTACGCGGCGCGCAGCGCCTCGGTCACCGGCAAGCGCGCGGCGCGCAATGCCGGGAACAATCCGCCGACCAAGCCAATCCCGAGCGCCCACTTCAGGCCAGTCCACAGCAGCTCGGGCGAGACCCGGAACTGGAACACGACCTGGCTGAAGTTCTGCCCCAGCGTGCTGACCGTGTAGCCGTTGAACACCAGCCATGCGATGCCGGCGCCGAGCAGGCCGCCGAGCAGCGCCAGCAGCATGGTTTCCAGCATGACCGCGGTGACCACCGGCAGCCCGCGGAAGCCGAGCGCGCGCATCGTCGCGATCCCGCGTGCACGCCCGGCGACTGCCGCGTACATCGAGTTCAACGCACCGAATACCGCGCCGATCGCCATGATGCTGCCGATCACCTTGCCCAGGATGTTGATCAGTTTGGTCAGGCCTTCGGACTGCTTGGCGTAGTAGTCGTGGGTGGTTTCGACGTCGAGCTTCAAGCGC
>JBKJOY010000117.1:0-2756 GCA_046595415.1 Thermomonas sp. | reverse complement strand
CCATCCAGAATCGCTGGATGGTCAGCGGCATCAACAAGCTCGACGCGCTGACCCGGATACTGGAAGCCGAACCGTTCGAGGCGATGATCGTGTTCGCGCGCACCAAGCTTGGTACCGATGAATTGGCCGAGAAGCTTGCCGCACGCGGATTTCGCGCCGCCGCGATCAATGGCGATGTGGACCAGAAGATGCGCGAGCGCACCATCCAGCGCCTGAAGGATGGCCAGATCGACATCCTGGTCGCCACTGACGTGGCTGCACGCGGGCTGGACGTGGACCGCATCAGCCACGTGCTGAACTACGACATCCCCTACGACACCGAAAGCTACGTGCATCGCATCGGCCGCACCGGCCGCGCTGGGCGCAAGGGCGAGGCGATCCTGTTCGTCGCCCCGCGCGAGCGCGGCATGCTGGGCGCGATCGAACGTGCCACGCGGCAGAAGATCGAGCAGATGAACCTGCCCAGCGTGGATGCGGTGAACGAGAATCGCGTTGCGAAATTCCTCGGCAAGATCGATACCGCACTGGCCAGCGAGGATTTGTCCACCTTCCGCGATTTGGTGGAACGCTACGAGCGCGAGAAAAACGTGCCTGCGGTCGAGATCGCAGCGGCGCTGGCCAAACTGATGCAAGGCAAGACGCCACTGCTGCTGGCCCAGCCGGTGCGTCCGGAACGTGCGTTCGAACCGCGTGAGGCGCGCGATGCACGCCCAACACGTGATCACGGCACGCGCGACCACGGTGAGCGCCCGCAACGTGACTTCGCCGAACGCGCTCCACGCGAACCCGGCTCCAGGGTGGAACGTGGTGCGCCGGAAACGGGGATGCAGACCTACCGCATCGACGTCGGCCATCAGCACGGCGTGCAGCCGGGCAATATCGTCGGCGCGATCGCCAACGAAGCCGACCTTGAAGCACGCTTCATCGGCCGTATCGACATTCGTGACGACTTCACCCTGGTCGACCTGCCGGATGGCATGCCCGACGACTTGATGCAGCACATGCAGAGCGTGCGCATCGCCAGCAGGCCGATACGCCTGCGAGTTGCCGAGGCCGCCGACATCGACGCACCATCGCGCAAGCGCAGCTTCGGCCCGCCGCGTGGTGACCGCCCCGGTGGCCCGCGCAAGCCGGGCGGATTCAGCAAGCCCGCTGGTTTCAAGCCACGCCCGCCACGCTGAGATGAGTCCCACGCGGAATGTCAGTCGTGCATTCCACGTCGTCATTGGCAGCGCCCGACCAACCTAGGCATAGTCGGGCGTCACCGCACTCAGTACGTTTTCATGCCACGCATCCTGGTCTTCCAACACGTCGCTGCCGAACCACTGGGCACGCTGGATCCGTTGATCCGGCGGCGCGGTCATCGGATTCGCTTCGTCAATTTCGACCGCGAACCGGATGCACAGCCTGAGGTGGATCGCTACCGCGGGCTGATCGTGCTCGGTGGCCCGATGAATGTCGATGACCAAGCCGATCGTCCACACCTGCGCACCGAACTGCGCGCGATCGAGGCCATGCTCAAGCAAGGGAAACCCGTGCTTGGCATTTGCCTGGGAGCTCAACTGTTGGCGCATGCGCTTGGTGCGCAGATACGCAAGCATGCAATCGCGGAGATCGGTTGGCACCGCCTGCAACTCACCGAAGCCGGTCGCGCCGATCCGGTACTTGCACCATTGACCAACGGCGCGCCGGTATTCCAGTGGCACGCTCAAAGCTTCGAAATTCCCGATGGTGCCGAGCACCTGGCGCGCACCGAAACGTGCGAGCAACAGGCATTCCGCTGGGGCAGCAATGCATATGGCCTGCAGTTCCATCTGGAAATGGACGCGCCATTGATCGACCGCTGGCTGCAGAACCCTACCTATCGCGAAGAGCTCGATTGCTTGCATGGCGAAACCGGCGCGGCCGCGATCCAGTCACAGACCCGTGACCACATCGCCGGGATGCAGCAACACGCCGATGCAGTGTTCAACGGCTTCCTCGACTTGGTCGGTCGCCCGCGGCGGCGATATACCCTTCCCTCACGGGAATGGGTGTGAACGCGTGACCGATCAAAAGCGATTTGATGCCATCGTGATCGGTGCTGGCGCAGCCGGGCTGATGTGCGCCCTCAGCGCTGGCCAGCGTGGGCGGCGAGTACTGGTACTGGATCACGCCAACAAGGTCGGCAAGAAAATACTGATGTCGGGTGGTGGTCGCTGCAATTTCACCAACACCAGCACCACGCCCGCCAACTTCCTGTCGAACAACCCGCACTTCTGCAAGTCGGCGTTGGCGCGCTATACGCCCTCGCATTTCATCGAACTGGTCGAACGCCACGGCATAGCGCACCACGAGAAGGAACTCGGCCAATTGTTCTGCGACGAATCTTCCAGGCAGATCGTGAAACTCCTGCTGGATGAATGCACGGCTGCCGGCGTCGAGGTGCGCACCCATTGCAGCATCGAACGCGTCGCCCAAGTCGATGCGGCTGGGTTCCACCTGCAAACCTCCCAAGGCAGTTTCCTGGCGGACGCGCTGGTGGTCGCGAGTGGCGGACTGTCTATCCCCAGCATGGGTGCCAGCGGCTTCGGTTACGCGCTTGCCAAGCAGTTCGGCCATGAAGTCCTGCCGACCCGCGCGGGGCTGGTGCCACTGACGCTCACCGGCAAGCACGCCGAACGGCTGCAAGACCTCGCTGGCGTGTCGCTGCCTATAGAAGCAAGCTGCAACGACACCAGCTTCCGCAATTTCATGCTGGTCACCCATCGCGGGAT
>JBKJOY010000062.1:0-3991 GCA_046595415.1 Thermomonas sp. | reverse complement strand
GTTGGACGAGGTCGATGCGCCACTGGACGAGACCAACGTCGCCCGCTTCACCAACATGGTCAGCGAGATGAGCGAACAGGTACAGTTCCTGTTCGTGACCCATAACAAGGCGACGATGGAAGCCGCGCAGCAACTGTCGGGCGTGACCATGCGCGAGCCCGGCGTCAGCCGGCTGGTGTCGGTCGATCTTGCCGAAGCCGCGCGCTTGGCAGGCGCCGCATGACCACCACGCATTGAGGAGGACTGGATGTCGGACATGACAATGTTGCGCATCGGGATAGCAGTGGCGATGTCACTGTTGCTTGGCGCGATCATCTACTTCGGACGCGGCCGCAAGGCCTCGCAGCGCCGGCACGACAAGCGCCCGCTTGGTGGCGATGGCAATGCGCGGCAAGACCCATCGCTAGGCGAACAACTGGCAGGAAGCTGGGGCCAACCGGTGGACGAAGGTAGCCAGGAAGAGCTGCCGTTGCACAACGGTGGGCCGGCGGCCAGCGAATTGGGAAAGCGTACGTCCGACCAGTTCGACCGGATTGTATCGCTCTATGTGGCGGCGAAAGCGGGCACCAAATTGCGCGGCCAGGACATCGTGGTGGCTGCGGAAAAGGCCGGCCTGACATTCGGCCACATGGACGTGTTCCATCGCCTGGTCGATGGTCGCCCGGAGCAGGGTCCGGTGTTCAGCGTCGCCAACATCATCAAGCCGGGTAGTTTCGAGATGGCCACGATTGCTGAACTTGAAACACCAGCGATTGCCTTCTTCCTCACGTTGCCCGCGCCGCTGTCTGCACTGGATGCTTGGGACACCATGCTCCCGGCCGCCCAGCGCATGTCCGAATTGCTGGACGGCGTCGTGCTGGATGAAGAGCGCAACGCACTCGGCCGCCAACGTATCCAGCATATCCGCGACGAACTGCGCAGCTATGACCGCCTGCAGCAGGCGGCGCCACTCAGCAAGTCGACGCGCTGGTAAATCTGCTGGTTGCTGGAGAGGTTTCACCGGCAGGCGCGTCTTCTGTAGCGAATGCGGATGAAGCTCGGCAGGAGCAGGAGCTTGCGGCAGAATCGACTCCGCCAATGGTCGGACAGCTGCCGTAAAATGCGTCGATGAGCCACGACACCGTAGCCACGCGCATCGCTGACCTCCGCCGTCGACTGAACGATGCCAGTCATCGTTACCACGTGCTCGACGATCCAGATCTGCCGGACGCCGAATACGACTCGATGCTTCGTGAACTGGAGGCATTGGAAACGGCGCATCCGCAATTCGCTGATGCCAATTCACCAACCAGGCGCGTGGGAGATGCCCCGTCCGGTCGCTTCGAACAGATCGCACATGCGGTGCCGATGCTGTCCCTGTCCAATGCCTTCAGTGATGAGGAAGTCGCGGATTTCGTCGCCCGCATCGAGAAGGAAACCGGCGATAGCACCCCCGTGTTTTCGGCCGAACCCAAGCTCGATGGACTGGCGATCAGCCTGCGTTACGAACACGGAAAATTCGTGCGCGGTGCGACCCGCGGTGACGGCGCCACCGGCGAAGACGTCAGCGCCAACTTGCGCACGATTCGCACGATCCCGTTGAGCTTGCGCGGCGATGCGCCGTCCGTGCTGGAGGTACGTGGCGAGGTCTACATGCCGCGTGCAGGTTTCGAGGCCTACAACGCACGTGCCCGTGATGGCGGCGACAAGCCGTTGGCCAATCCCCGCAATGGTGCGGCCGGCTCGCTGCGCCAATTGGATTCGCGCATCACCGCGCAGCGTCCGTTGGCGTTCTATGCCTACGCATTGGGCGAAACCGATGCAGCGCTGCCCGCAACCCATTCGCAGGTATTGGCGTGGTTGCGTGAGTTGGGCTTTGCGGTCAGTCCTATCGTGGATGTCGCCACGGGTGTCGAAGGTTTGCTGGCGTATTTCGCTCGGGTCGGTGCGGCGCGCGATGCACTGCCGTACGACATCGATGGCGTGGTCTACAAACTCGATCGTTTCGTCCAGCAGCGTGCGATGGGTTTTGTTTCCCGTGCACCACGTTGGGCACTTGCGCACAAATTCCCGGCGCAGGAAGCCGCTACCACCGTTGAATCCATCGAAGTCAACGTCGGTCGCACCGGTGCGGTCACGCCTTGGGTGCTGATGGCACCTGTCCATGTCGGTGGCGTGACCGTGACCCGCGCCACTTTGCACAACGCGGATCAGATCGCGCGTCTCGACGTGCGCGTCGGTGACAGCGTGATCGTGCGCCGCGCAGGAGACGTGATCCCGGAAGTGGTGCGGGTGATCGAGGAACGGCGCCCGTTGGGCGAGGATGGTGCACCTTTGCATCCGCCCTATCAGTTGCCGTCCGTGTGCCCGGATTGCGGCTCGGCGGTCGAGCGCGAGGATGGCGAAGTGGTCGCGCGTTGTAGCGGCGGATTGGTCTGTCCGGCGCAGCGCAAGCAAGCGCTGATCCATTTTGCCTCGCGCCGCGCAATCGACATCGACGGTCTCGGTGAACGTTTGATCGATGCATTGGTCGACTTTGGCCAGGTGCATGGCATCCCGGATCTCTATGCGCTTGGTGTCGATGATTTCGTGGCAATGAAGCGCCGCGCCGATGAGGTGAGTGGCGCGATTCCGGCAAAACTTGACGGTAGTGGGGTCAAAGCAGGCAAGATCGCGACGAAATGGGCGGAGAACCTGGTCGCCGCGATCGCCGCCAGCCGCGACACCACGCTGGAACGCTTGCTGTTCGCACTCGGCATTCGCGATGTCGGGGAAAGCACGGCCAAAACGCTCGCACGGCATTTCGGCGCACTTGCGCCACTGCTGGACGCGGACGAAGAACAGCTGAAACAGGTGCCCGACGTCGGTCCAATCGTGGCCGCGCACATCGCCCATTTTTTCGCGGAGCCCCGCAATCTGGACGCCATCGCCGCGTTGCAGGCGGCCGGCGTGCATTGGCCGGAAGGTGCACCGCAACGCGCCACAGATGGACCATTGGCTGGCAAGACCGTCGTGTTGACCGGCGGGTTGTCGGCGATGTCGCGCGACGACGCGGGCGCAAGACTTGAAGCGCTGGGCGCCAAGGTAGCAGGCAGCGTGTCGAAGAAGACATCGCTCGTGGTGGCGGGCGAGGCCGCCGGCAGCAAGCTGGCCAAGGCGCAGGAACTCGGCATCGAGATCTGGGATGAAGCGGCGATGCTGGCATTTCTTGCGGAGCACACCGCTTGAGCATGCACCTCCAGCCTGATCCGGGTTGGGCGGCGGGCGTGGACGCGGAGGCATTTTGGACGCCAAGCGCATCGCGCGAAGCCATCCGCCTGCGTGCATCCCTTAATCGGATGGTGCGCGAATTTTTCCATGCACGCGACGTGCTCGAAGTCGAAACTCCGGTGCTGTCGCAGACGGCAAATACCGAGCCGAACATCGCGTCGTTCTCGCTTGAGTTCGGTGGCCGTACCGATGGCGCGACGCGCACGCGCTGGATGCGTACCTCGCCAGAGCATGCGCTCAAGCGATTGCTCGCTGCCGGGATGGAGGATTGCTACGAATTGGGACGCGTGTTCCGCGATGGCGAAGCAGGTGGCCGCCATAATCCCGAATTCACCATGTTGGAGTGGTACCGCGTCGGCTGGGATCACCACCAACTGATACAGGAGACCGCCGCGCTGGTGCAGGCCGCTTTGGTGTTGGTCGAAAGAAGCGCAGGCCTGAGGGTGGTTCGCTATCGCGAGCTGTATCGCCATGGTCTTGGCATCGATCCGTTCACCGCGGATGACGCGAGCTTGCGCGCAGCCCTGGGCGATGTGGTGATCGACGCCGCCGGACTGGGCCGCGACGACTGGCTGGACCTGCTCATGACCCATCGACTGCAGCCCGAGTTCAAACCAGATGAATTGCTGGTGGTGGTCGACTACCCCGCCAGCCAGTGTGCGCTCGCGCAGATCGCGAACGACGCCGATGGCTTCCCGGTAGCGCAACGCTTCGAGCTGTACCTCGGGCCGCTGGAACTGGC
>JBKJOY010000031.1:0-5636 GCA_046595415.1 Thermomonas sp. | reverse complement strand
GATCTTCTTGTTGCCCACCGCCTCGCCCACGCCCATGTTGAGCGAGATCTTGGAGATGCGCGGAACCTGCATGATGTTCTCGTAGCCGAATTTTTCCATCAGCTTGGGAACAACGGTTTCTTTGTAGATTTTTTCGAGACGGGTATTCATTGCCTAATCCTCAAGCGTCCAGCGCTTCACCGCTCGAGCGGAACACACGCACTTTGCGTCCATCCTCGAGCACCTTGAAACCAACGCGATCACCCTTGCCTGCGGCAGAGTTGAACAACATGACGTTGGAGATATGCATCGGCGCCTCACGCTCGACGATACCGCCAGCCTGACCGGCCTGCGGATTCGCCTTGGTGTGACGCTTGATGATGTTGATGTTCTGGACGACGACTTTATCGCCGGCGACCCGAACAACCTCACCCTTTTTGCCTTTGTCGGCACCGGCGATAACAATCACCTGGTCGCCCTTGCGGATACGGTTCATAGTCTTCTTCCTTCGCTCAGAGCACTTCAGGCGCGAGCGAGACGATCTTCATGAACTTCTCGGTGCGCAGCTCACGGGTAACCGGCCCGAAGATGCGCGTGCCAATCGGCTCTTGCTTGTTGTTGAGCAACACCGCAGCGTTGCCATCGAAACGGATCAGCGAACCATCCGAACGGCGCACGCCCGAACGGGTGCGGACTACGACGGCGTCGTAAACCTCGCCCTTCTTGACCTTGCCGCGCGGGATCGCGTCCTTGACGGTCACCTTGATGATGTCGCCAATGTGCGCGTAACGACGCTTGGAGCCGCCGAGCACCTTGATGCACATCATTTCCTTGGCGCCGGAATTATCAGCGGCGTCGAGGTAGCTCTGTACCTGGATCATGGTCGGACTCCTTACTTACCAGCGCGGGCGATGACTTCCACCACGCGCCAGTTCTTGGTCTTGGACAGCGGGCGGCACTCTGCGACGCGGACCATGTCGCCTTCATTGCAGGCGTTGTCTTCGTCGTGGGCGTGCAGCTTGGTCGAGCGACGCAGGTACTTGCCGTACAGCGCGTGCTTGACGCTACGCTCCACGAGCACCGTGATCGTCTTGTTCATCTTGTTGCTGACGACGCGGCCTTCGACCGTGCGCAGCTGAGTTTCTTTCTGGGTCATGGCTCGCCCTTACTTCTTCGCGGTCAACAGGGTGTTCACGCGAGCGATCTCGCGGCGAACCCGGTTGATGTCATGGGTCTTGGCCAGCTGGCCGGTCGCCTTCTGCATACGGAGCGAAAACTGCTCGCGATGCAGATCCAACAGATGGGCCTGCAGATCGGCCGGCGACTTTTGACGCAGTTCTTTGAGTTCCATTAGCGCACCGTCCGGACCACAAACGTGGTCTTTACAGAGAGCTTGGCGGCGGCAAGGCGGAACGCTTCGCGTGCCGTCTCTTCCGGAATGCCCTCGATTTCATAAAGCATACGACCCGGCTGGATCGGAGCCACCCAATATTCGACGTTGCCTTTACCGGCGCCCATGCGGACTTCGATCGGCTTCTTCGTGATCGGCTTGTCGGGGAACACGCGGATCCACAACTTGCCACCGCGTTTGACGTAGCGGCTGACGGTGCGGCGCGCGGCCTCAATCTGGCGAGCGGTAAGCTGGCCATGCTGGACCGCCTTCAAGCCGTACTCGCCGAAGCTGACGGCAGCTGCACTCCAGCTAAGGCCGTCATTGCGACCCTTGAAGACTTTGCGATACTTGGTACGTTTCGGTTGCAACATGATGGCTTACCTCGGGTCGCGGGCCGGACGGGCCGGACGCTCGTTGCGCTCTTCGACTTTTTCCTGGCCTACCTGGGAGAAGTCAAAAACTTCGCCCTTATAGATCCAGGTCTTGACGCCGATGATGCCGTAGGTGGTCAGGGCTTCGGCAAAGCCGTAGTCGATGTCCGCACGAAGTGTATGCAGGGGCACGCGGCCCTCGCGGTACCACTCGGAGCGGGCAATCTCGGCGCCGTTAAGGCGGCCGGCGACATTGACCTTGATGCCGAGGGCGCCGAGGCGCATCGAGTTACCGACGGCGCGCTTCATTGCCCGGCGGAACATGATGCGACGCTCAAGCTGCTGGGCGATTGACTCGGCCACCAACTGTGCGTCGAGCTCGGGCTTCCGGACTTCCGCGACGTTGATATGGACGGGAACGCCCATCAAGTCTGAGACTTCCTTCTTCAGCTTTTCGATGTCCTCACCGCGCTTGCCGATCACCACGCCCGGACGCGCCGAGTGGATGGTCACGCGCGCCGTGTTGGACGGACGCTCGATTAGGATCTTGGAGATGCCCGCCTGGGCGAGCTTCTTGCGCAGCATCTCGCGGACCTTGAGGTCAGCAACGAGATACTGGGCGTAGACGCGCTTGTTGGCGAACCACTTGGAGTTCCAGTCCTTGGCAATGCCAAGGCGAATACCGGTCGGGTGTACTTTGTGACCCATAGTCCTAGTCCTTAGCCTTTCTTGCCAGAGCCCACAACCACAGTGATGTGGCTGGTGCGCTTGAAAATTTGCGTGCCACGACCCTTGGCGCGGGCCATGAAGCGCTTCAGGATCGGGCCCTCGTCGACGGTGATACCGACAACCTTGAGCTCGTCCACGTCGGCGCCGTTATTGTTCTCGGCGTTGGAGGTCGCGGAGTAAACCACCTTGTAGATGATCTCGGCCGCTTTCTTGTCGCTGAACTTCAGCAGGTTGAGCGCCTTAGCTACCGGCAGTCCACGCACTTGGTCTGCGACCAAGCGAGCTTTCTGCGGCGAGGTGCGCACCGTGCGGAGGATGGCTTTAACTTCCATGGTCCGATTCCTTACTTGCCGCCGGCTTTCTTGTCGCCACCGTGACCTTTGAAGGTCCGGGTGACGGCAAATTCGCCGAGCTTGTGGCCAACCATATTCTCGTTAACGAGAACGGGGATATGGACCTTGCCGTTATGGATGGCGATGGTAATACCCACCATCTCCGGGAGGATCATGGAGCGGCGCGACCAGGTCTTGATCGGCTTCTTGCTGCCCTGTGCGGCCTCCACCTTCTTGACGAGGTGGTGGTCGACGAACGGGCCCTTCTTAAGTGAACGTGCCATGGCCTATCAACCCCTGCGATCGCGCACGATGAACTTCTCGGTGCGCTTGTTGTGGCGTGTCTTGTATCCCTTGGCCGGCGTGCCCCACGGCGAAACCGGGTGCGGATTGCCCTGGCCAGCCTTGGCTTCACCACCGCCGTGCGGGTGATCGACCGGGTTCATAGCGGCGCCGCGGACGGTCGGCTTGATACCGCGCCAGCGCTTCGCGCCAGCCTTGCCGAGCTTCTCGAGGTTGTGCTCCACGTTGCCGACTTCGCCAATGCTGGCGTTGCAGTCAATCGGCACCTTACGCATTTCGCCGGAGCGAAGGCGCAGGGTAGCGTAGCCAGCGTCGCGGGCGATCAGCTGCGCACCGGCACCAGCGGCGCGGGCCAACTGGGCACCCTTGCCCGGCTTCATCTCAATGCAATGCACGGTCGAGCCGATCGGCATGTTGCGCAGCGGCAAGGTGTTACCGACCTTGATCGGAGCATCCTTGCCAGCAACGACCTGGTCGCCCTGGTTCAGACCCTTGGGAGCGATGATGTAGCGGCGCTCGCCGTCGGCGTAACACAGCAGCGCGATGTGCGCCGTGCGGTTCGGGTCATACTCGATGCGCTCAACGCGCGCCGGGATGCCTTCCTTGTCGCGCTTGAAGTCGATCAGGCGATAAGCCTGCTTGTGGCCACCACCAATATGACGGGTGGTGATACGACCTTGGTTGTTACGACCACCGGTCTTCGGTTTTTTCTCGACCAGCGATTCCAGCGGTCCGCCCTTATGCAGGCCGGCGGTGGAAACGCGCACCATGGCGCGACGGCCAGGCGAAGTCGGTTTGAATGTCATCAGTGCCATGGGAATACCTTAGGCCTTGGCCATCACGTCGATCGTCTGGCCTTCGGCCAAACGAACGTATGCTTTACGCCAGTCGCCACGGGTGCCAGCGCGGAAACGGAAGGTCTTGTTCTTGCCCTTCACGTTAAGCACGTTCACCGCTTCGACCTTGACGTTGAACAGCGATTCCACGGCCTGCTTGACGTCGGCCTTGGTCGCGTTCGAAGCCACTTCGAAGACGTACTGGTTGATTTCCTGGAGCCGCGCGGTCTTTTCAGACACGAGCGGAGCGCGAATCACGTTGAGAAGCCTGATGTTGCTCATGCCAGCCACTCCTCGACTTTCTTGACCGCATCGGCGGTCATGACCACGTGCTCAGCGCCGACCAGGGCGGCGGGATCGATGCCCTGCACGTCGCGAACCTGCACATACGGAATGTTGCGGGCGGACAGATACAGCGCGTCGGAACCATTCTCAGTAACGATCAGCGGGCGCTTAGACAGACCCAGCTGATCGATCTTGAGGATCAAGGCCTGGGTGTTCGGCTCGGCGACGTCGAATTCCTCGACGACCGACAAACGGCCCTGGCGATTGAGCTCGGACAGAATCGCGCACATCGCACCGCGGTACATCTTGCGGTTCACTTTCTGCTCGAAACTGCGGGGCTTCGCGGCAAACGTGACGCCACCGCCGATGAAAATCGGGGCGCGGTAATCGCCGTGGCGGGCACCGCCACCCTTTTGCTTCTTGAACTTCTTGGTCGTACCGCGGACTTCCGAGCGCGTCAACTGGGCCTTGGTGCCCGAACGACCGGCGTTGCGGAAAGCAACGACGACCTGGTGCACGAGATCCTGGCTGAATTCGCGATCGAAGACGGTGTCGGAGACCGACAGCTTCTTGTCGCTGCCATTAATGGCGAGTTCCATGTTCTAACTCCTCAACCCTTGGTGCCGGGACGGACGATGACGTTGCCGCCCGGCGCGCCCGGCACGGCGCCCTTGATGGCGATCAGGCCGCGCTCAGCGTCGACCCGAACCACTTCAAGGTTCTGCGTGCTTTGGTTCACGGAGCCCATGTGGCCGGACATTTTCTTGCCCGGAAACACTCGGCCCGGCGTCTGGCGCTGGCCGATAGAACCCGGCGAACGATGAGACAGCGAGTTACCGTGGGTAGCGTCGCCCATTTTGAAGTTGTAGCGCTTGATCGTGCCCTGGAAGCCTTTGCCCTTGGTCACGCCCTGCACGTCTACGATCTGGCCAACAGTGAAGATGTCGGCCTTGATCTCGCCACCAACCTGGAACTCGCCCAGGTCCTTGGCGTCGACGCGGAACTCCCACAAGCCACGGCCAGCCTCGACTTTCGCCTTAGCGTAGTGGCCGGCGAGCGGCTTAGTAACCAGGAACGCGCGCTTAGCGCCAGCAGTGACCTGCACGGCGGTGTAGCCGTCGGTTTCCGCTGTCTTGATCTGGGTGATGCGATTGGGGCTAGCCTCGATGAGGGTTACCGGGACGGAGCGGCCGTCTTCGGTAAAGACTCGAGTCATGCCGGCCTTGCGGCCAATAATTCCGATAGTCATGTCCGTCGCCTCAGGTCAGCTTGATCTGGACATCGACGCCGGCTGCCAACTCAAGTTTCATGAGGGCATCAACGGTTTTGTCGTTGGGGTCGATAATGTCCAGCACGCGCTTGTGGGTGCGGGTCTCGTACTGGTCGCGCGCGTCTTTGTCGACGTGCG
>JBKJOY010000385.1:0-8099 GCA_046595415.1 Thermomonas sp. | reverse complement strand
TGGCGCCCGGCAACGCCGCCGCGTGCCGTGCTGATCGGGATGTTTACTGCATTCGTCATCTGGGCGTGGTGCCTGCCGGTTCCGTTGCTGCTTGGCATGCACGGGCACCCACCCGCGTGGTTGCAGGACGGGCCGTTCGGCCAGCTTTGGCTCGCCCCGGATTCGTTGTTCGGCTTGACCGGCTGGAGTCCGCTGGCGCGTGCGGTCGCGGCAAGTTTGTCGCTGGGTACGCTGGTCACGCTCGTGCTCGCGTTGCGCGCCCGGCCGGTGGTGCAGCGGGGCAAGCGCAGGCTCGACGCGCGCAACCTCGACAAGGTCGCACGGCGTTTCCTGCCTGCTGCCGAAGTGGATGCCGCATTCCGCAACAGCCGTGATGTCGAGGCGAAACTCGAACGTGCCTTGTCTGCGGTGCTGGGGTCTGCATCCGCGCGCGTGCTGCTGGATGCCGCACGGCGCGAGCAGGGCAGCCTCGATGCGCACGGTCCCGACCTGGACACCGTGGCCACCATCGTCGGTGAGGCCAGCCAGGATTTGCGCTTCAACCAGCGCCTGCTGGAGGCCGCGCTGGAAAACATGAGCCAGGGCATCAGCGTGGTCGATGCCGACCTGCACCTGGTCGCATGGAATCGCCGCTACGCAGAATTGTTCGGGTATCCGCAAGGCTTGCTGCGGGTCGGGATGCCGATTGCCGAAGCCTCGTCCTGGGCGCTGCGCGAGGTCGCAGGCATGGCGGAATCCGGTGCCGCGCTGGATCGCCGGCTGGCACACATGCGCGCGGGCACGCTGCATTTGTCCGAACGCGTGTTTCCCGATGGCAGCATCGTCGAGATCCGCGGTAACCCGATGCCGGGCGGTGGCTTCGTGGCCACCTTCACTGACGTCACCGCATTCCGCGAAGCCGAAACGGGCTTGATGCGGGTCAACGAAACACTGGAGCAGCGCGTCGTCGATCGCACCACGCTGCTGGAAACCGCCAAGCGCGAAGCCGAACACGCCAACGATGCGAAGAGTCGCTTCCTGGCCGCCATCGGCCATGATTTGCTGCAACCGCTGCATGCCGCGCATCTGTTCGCGGACACCTTGCAGCAGCGTGGCGATGGCGAGCAACGCGCGCTGGCGCGGCAGATCGGCGGTGCGCTGGATTCCACTACCGACCTGTTGACCACCTTGCTGGACATGTCACGGCTGGAGGCAGGCGGGCTGGTGCCTGAGCCACGTGCGTTTCCACTTGCCGAGGTACTCGATCCGCTGGTGGCGCAATTCGATGTGCTTGCGCGCGAACGCGGCCTGCGCCTGCGCTTCGTGCCGACGCGCGCATGGGTGCATAGCGATCCGCAATTGTTGCGGCGTGTGCTGCAGAACTTTCTCGCCAATGCCTTGCGCTACACGCAAAGCGGCAGTGTCCTGCTTGGTGTGCGTCGAGATGGCGCGCACTTGCGCATCGACGTCATCGATACCGGGCCCGGCATCAAGGCCGATCAGCGTGAAGCCATCTTCGAAGAATTCCGTCGTGGCGACGGCGTGCCCGGACAAGGACTGGGATTGGGCTTGGCCATCGCCGATCGCATCGCGGGCTTGTTGCACTCACGCATCGGGCTACGCAGCACGCCGGGCCTTGGCAGCGCGTTTTCGATCGATGTGCAGCGCGTGGCCGCAAGCACAACGCAACGCGCGAATCCTCAAGCCATTACTGGCTTGCGAGTGTTGGTGGTCGACAACGAACCGCTTGCGTTGTCCGCGCTGCAGGGCGTGCTTGCAGGATGGGGATGCGAGGTCACCGCCGCAGCCGATGGGGATGCCGCATCAACCTGTCTCACCTTGCAAGTCGCGGACCTTTGGATCTTCGACTACCACCTCGATGCCGGTGACGATGGTGTGTCGCTGCAGCAACGTCTGTCGCAACGCTTCGGTGTAGTGCCGTGCATGATCCTGAGTGCCGACCAGACCGGCGCCGTGCGCGTTGCCGCTCAAGAGGCTGGACTGCCCCTGTTGATGAAACCGCTGCGCCCGCTCGCGTTGAAGTCGATGCTGGATCGGATGCTTGCGGCGAGGGGAGCAGGGTAGCTTGCTTCGGCGGACTCGGCTTGATCGCTCCTGGTTTCGTCGCCGAATGGGTTGCTTGATCCCGATTCTCGGACGCTTGGTCACACGCTGGTTGCAAGCCACATTGCGCATTCACAACATGCTTCGATAGTGCGAATGCCGTTGCCAATGTTGCGTCTGGCACAACGGTACTTTCGTCCGTCAGGTGTTGAAGCCGGCATACACCGTGTGTGGGGTTTGGCGCTGGAGACAACAAAAACAAGCACGTTTGGCGGTGCCAAAGCGTGTGCTCGAGTCTTGTTCTGTCCTGGGGTGTCTTGATGCGCTTTCCTGTGTTTTTCGTATTGCTCGCACTGTCTGCGAGCACGCATGCCTCCGAACCATCGGATCTCCTTGGGCTGTGGGGCAACGAGACCGACTCCGGTCCGCTGCTTTCGGGAGAGGTCACCATTGACGGGCGACAAACGCCGTGGCAGGTCAGTGTTGGCGGCATGTCGGCGACGGTCGATCACAAAGGCAATGTGGTGAGGTTCGCCATGCCGGGCGGGCAAGGTCAATTTCGTGGCCGTCTGAATGACGGCAACATCGAAGGGGTGTGGATTCAACCACCTGGCCAAGCGCTGGCCAGTGCCTATGCGACGCCACTGGTCTTGTCGCATCGCGAAGGACAGGTTTGGACGGCGCAGCTGCATCCGTTGCAAGACAAGATCAGCCAGTACTTGCGGTTCTGGCGTAATGAAGACGGCTCACTCAAAGCGTTCCTGGTCAATCCCGAATACAACCTGGGACGCGGCATCACCTATGACGTGAAGCTGGATGCTGATGCCGTCGTATTGATCGATCCGAAGCGCAAGGGTTGGGCTCTCAACGCGCGCCTGGATGAAGACAGTGGACAGTTGCGCGTCGATTGGCAGGGTATTGGCATATTTTCATTCACGCGCCGCGAGCGCGACGGTGCGATTGGCTATTACGCGACGACGCCAGCTGCCTCGCAGCCGATGTATCGAATTCCTTTGCCCACCGGAGATGGATGGATGACTGCATCGCTGGCAGATGTCGGCATGCAGGTCGCGCCGATGCTGCGCATGCAACGGCAGGTCGAATCCAGTGACACGCCCGGGCCAGGCGAGACCATGGTGCACGGCCTGCTGGTGGCGCGTCACGGCAAGCTGGTCTTCGAGAATTACCTGCATGGCTTCTCCCGCGAAGAGGCGCATGACACGCGTTCGGCCGGGAAGTCATTTGCATCGTTGCTGGTGGGCATGGCGATCCACCATGGCGCGAAGGTCTCCGCGAAAACGCCAGTGCTGTCGATGTTTCCGTCCAACAAGCCGATCACACATGTGGATAACGACAAGCGCGCGATGACGGTAGGCGACTTGATGTCGATGCGCTCCGGGTTGGCCTGCGACGACAATGACAACGATTCGCCCGGTGGCGAGGACAAAATGCAAGGCCAGCGCGCCGAGCGCGATTGGTACCGCTACACCTTGGACCTGCCGATGGCGCAGGCACCCGGCGCCGACAAGGCGGTGTATTGCTCGGCCGGCATCAACCTGCTTGGTGGCGTCGTCCGCAATGCCACGGGTCGTCGCCTGACAGATCTATTCCTGGACTGGATTGCCGGGCCGATGCAGATGCGCGGCTATCACCTCAACCTGATGCCGGATGATGACGCGTATCTCGCCGGCGGTATGCGCATGCGTCCTCGCGACATGCTCAAGTTGGGGCAGCTGTACCTCAATGGCGGCACATGGAACGGCAAGCGGTTGATTGACCAGCGCTGGATCGACGACTCCGTGGCACGGCAATCCACGTTCGGCCCCAACCATGATTACGGGTATGGCTGGCATCTGCATGCCTTTCGCGTCGAGGGTCATGACTACCGCGGTTACTCGGCCGAAGGCAACGGCGGACAGTTCGTGATCGTGGTGCCGGAACTCGATCTGGTCGTGGCCATCACGGCCGGCAACTACGGACAATTTTCAGTGTGGTATCCGCTGCAGGAGCTCTTGACGAAGTATGTGATCCCGGCTGCGTTGCAGGGCGACGTTGCGGCCGCAGAGTCTGCGAGGCCAGTAGCAGAAAACTAAGAGCCGATGCTGAGGGTGGTCGGGTAAATCGAGCCAATAGTCTTGCGTAGGGTCGGTTGGATCAGGCGGTTGACCGGCACGACGTTACTGGTCGACGTGCGTTGCCTCGTCAGTCACCTATTCGAAGCAGTCCTTCGCGCGCCGCGCGCGGTCTATTCCTGATCTCGCCGGTCATACCAGAGGTCCAGGCCATCCCGCGAGCGCAAGATGTTGCGTCCGCCACGCAGCAATCGCCACAGCAACCCGAAGTGCTCGCGCGCACTGAACGTGCGCAACTTGCGATCCGAGGTCAGGACCGCTTCGCGCAGGATTTCAAAGCGACCATGGGCGGCGAGGGCGCGGCTCATCGCCACGTCTTCGCCCGCATACCAGCGCTGATCGAAACCGCCCACGGCATCGAACGCGGCCCGCGTGCAAAAGACGAAACAGCCAGGCGCGATCCTGACCCAGCGGAATACGTGCATCAGTGCGGCGGTGAACACGCGTTCGCGCCAACGCACGTGCCCCGCCAGTTGCACGCGGCAGCCACCACCGATCACACCACGGTCCATCGCTGCCATCGCGGCGGCCAGCAAGGTCGCATCCACGAGGGTGTCGGCGTCCACGAACAGCAGGCGCTCGCCAAGTGCGGCAGCCGCACCTGCATTGCGTGTCGCGGCGATGTGCCGATGGGTGACGTGCAACACGCGCGCCCCGTTGGCCGTGGCAATGGCGGCGGTGGCATCCGTGGACGCATCGTCGACCACGATGATTTCATGTTCGAGCTGCAGCGTTTGAGCTGCCGTGCGCAATGCGACGAGAGTGGCGCCGATCAGCGCGGCTTCGTCGTGGGCCGGGATAATGATGGAAAGCATGGGTGCAGCATCGCATTGCTTCAGGGCATTGGCTGCTGAATTCATTGTTCGAATTGATCAGGCCAGACTCAGTCGCAACGCCAGCGCCGCCAAGGTGGCCAGCAGGACGGGCAAGGTCAGTACGATGCCGACCTTGAAGTAATAGCCCCATGTGATCGTGATGTTCTTGCGCGCCAGCACGTGCAACCAAAGCAACGTGGCCAGGCTGCCGATCGGCGTGAACTTAGGCCCGAGGTCGCTGCCAACGACGTTGGCGTAGATCATCGCCTCGCGCACCGCACCTTCGGCGTGGCTGGCATCGATGGACAGCGCGCCGACCAGCACCGTCGGCATGTTGTTCATGATCGAAGACAGGAACGCGATCAGCAATCCAGTTCCAAACGTCGCACCCCACACACCGTATCCGGCAAACAGGTCCAGCAGTTTTGCCAGGTAATCGGTCAGTCCCTGGTTACGCAGGCCATAGACCACCAGATACATGCCGAGCGAAAACACCACGACCTGCCACGGCGCGTCCTTGATCACCTTCCGGGTCGAGATGCGATGTCCGCGTGCCGCCACGGCGAGCAGTAGTAGCGCGCCGGCTCCCGCCACCGCGCTGATCGGAATGCCGATGCGACTCAACCCGAAAAACCCCACCAACAACAAAGCCAGCACTGCCCAGCCTGCATTGAAGGTTGTGCTGTCGACGATGGCCGAGCGCGGCTGCTTCAGCGACGCCGTGTCATAGCTGGTCGGGATGTCGCGCCGGAAGAACCACATCAACATGACCAATGACGCAGCGACGGACACGAGATTGACCGGCACCATGACCGCTGCGTAACGGGCGAAGTCGATGTGGAAATAATTCGCCGACACGATATTGACCAGATTGGAAACCACCAGCGGAAGACTGGCCGTGTCACCAATGAAACCCGCCGCCATCACGAAGGCGAGGGTGGCTGCTGGAGTGACTCTCAAAGCCAGGAGCAGGGCGATGACGATGGGCGTCAGGATCAATGCCGCGCCGTCATTGGCAAACAGCGCCGCCGTCGCCGCGCCCAACAGCACGAAGAAGGCAAATAGCCGGCGCCCGCTGCCATTGCCCCAACGCGCGACATGCAATGCAGCCCATTCGAAAAACCCGGCCTGATCAAGCAACAGGCTGATGATGATCAATGCGATGAAGGTAAACGTGGCGTTCCACACAAATCCCCACACCGTCGGGATATCGGCCAGATGCACCACGCCTGTTGCCAGCGCCAGTGCCGCGCCGAACATGGCACTCCAGCCAACGCCGATACCTTTCGGCTGCCAGATCACCAGGATCATCGTGACAACGAAGATCAGGAGTGCCGTCAGCACCGATCAGGCCTGGGTGATTGGTGGTAGCGCGGAATGATCCGCCGTCTCCTCGTCAGGCTCTACGAGGCCGATGCGGTCCAGCGCCAGCTTCAAGGTCTGGCGGTCGCCCCACGCCTCGTTCGACAGCGCCAGCAGTGCCTGCAGGCGTGCCTTGATGATCCGATGGCCCAGACGGAACGCCTCGCGCTTTTCGGCATCGCTTCCCTCCACAGCTGCAGGATCCCGCAATCCCCAGTGCGCACGCACGACGTCGCCCAACATGATCGGGCAGGCTTCGACCGCTGCCGCGTCACACACCGTGATCACCAGATCCATTGGCGCCGAATCCTCGGTTGCGAACTCGTCCCAGGACTTGCTGCGCAGGCCGTTGGTAGCCATGCCTTCGGCCGCGAGTTGGCTGAGTGCGTAAGGGTTGACCTGGCCTGCCGGCTGGCTGCCGGCGCTGAAGACCTCGAAGCGATCACCCGCCCATGCGCGCAGCGTGGCCTCGGCCAGGACACTTCGGGCGGAGTTGCCGGTGCAAAGGAACAGGACGCGATGTTTCATCGGTTGGCTCTGGAGGGGGGAATGGGTTGTGGCTGAAATCAGCAGGCGCCTGTCACTGCTGGAGCGGCCATGCAGCCCGCATTCGGCGAATCGGCGCAGCAGTTGTGGGTCAGGTAGGCGACAAGCCCGTTCATGGCGTCGAAGCGGGCGCGGTAGCAGACGTTGCGGCCACGGTTCTCGCCGCTGATCAGTCCCGCGTGGACCAGTTCCTTGAGATGGAAGGACAACGTGGCGCCAGGCACCGCGAGTGCCTCGGCAATTTCGCCCGCCATCCGTCCATCGGGACCTGCTTTTACCAACAGCCGGAAGGCAAGCAGGCGCGTCGCGTGGCCAAGCGCAGTCAGTGCCGCTATTGCCTGATTTGTTTCCATGTTTGTAGAATAATCGAATGAATAGAGAGCAGCAAGCGGTCGAGGCTGACATCCCGACGAACCTTGTGTCGGAACTTTTGCCATTGCCGAGGCGCGATGTACTGGGCGCGGATCAACACGCGCCGCGCATCCTGCTGCTGTATGGATCGCTGCGACCACAGTCGTACAGCCGCAAGCTGGTGCTGGAGGCAGAGCGCATCCTTCGGTATCTCGGCGCTGAAACCCGCGTGTTCGACCCGCACGGGCTGCCGATGCTGGACAGCGTCGACAAGGCGCACCCTCAGGTGCAGCTGTTACGGGAGCTGTCGCTGTGGTCCGAAGGCCAGGTCTGGGTCTCCCCGGAGCGACACGGTAGCGTCACCGGCGTGTTCAAGAATCAGATCGATTGGCTGCCGCTTGAGGACGGCAGCGTGCGACCGACCCAAGGCCGCACCCTGGCGGTGATGCAGGTCTGCGGGGGTTCGCAGTCGTTCAATGTGGTCAATTCCCTGCGCCTGCTGGGGCGCTGGATGCGGATGGTGACCATCCCGAATCAATCGTCGGTCGCCAAGGCCTGGCAAGAGTTCGACGACAGCGGACGCATGCGGCCATCGCCTTATTACGATCGCGTGGTGGACGTCATGGAAGAGCTGGTGAAATTCACCTTGATGGTGCGCGGACGCAGCGACTATCTGGTTGATCGGTATAGCGAGCGCAAAGGCGCTGATGCAGCCAGCCGCTTGGCGCAGGATGCAGGCGCTGTCGAGTAGATTCAGCAAGCTGCCGTTTCGTAACGTCGGTGTTGGCAACAATGTTGCATCCACGCCTCCAAATTGCATGCGCGCCGCAGGCTCTGGCAGCACGCCGCA
>JBKJOY010000205.1:0-7041 GCA_046595415.1 Thermomonas sp. | reverse complement strand
CGATATCGATGGCCATGCGGCAGTTGTTCCACTTGGCCAGCGACACCTGCGCAGGCTGCATCTGGCCCGCATCTTTCAGGCGACCCAATTGCAGTGACAACAATTGCGCGGTGGTGATTCGGCGGGCCATGTCGGCCATCCGGATCTGCGCGCTCTGGGTGGCGGAGATCGGGCGGTCGAACAGGATGCGTTCCTTGGTGTAGTTCAAGACTTCGTCAAGACAGGCAATCGCTGCCCCGATCGGACCCCAGGTAATGCCGTAGCGCGCCTGGGTCAAGCAGCCAAGTGGACCCTTCAGGCCTTTCACGTTGGGCAAGCGGTTGGCTTCCGGCACACGCACGTTGTCGAAGAACAGTGCGCTGGTGACGGACGCACGCAAGCTCATCTTCTTGTGGATTTCCTGGGCGCTGAATCCGGCGAAATCCTTTTCGACCACGAAACCCTGGATGCCGTCATCGGTGTGCGCCCAGACAATCGCGATGTCGGCCAGGTTGCCGCTGGTGATCCACATCTTGGAACCGTTGAGGATCCAGTCAGCGCCATCTCGCTTGGCATGCGTTTTCATGCTGGCCGGGTCCGAGCCGCCACTGGACTCGGTCAAACCGAAGCATCCGATGACCTTGCCGGCGGCCATGTCCGGCAACCAGCGCATGCGCTGCTCTTCGCTGCCGTACGCGTAGATCGGGTACATGCACAACGAACTCTGCACGCTGACGAAGCTGCGAATGCCGGAATCGCCGCGTTCCAGTTCCTGGCAGATCAAACCGTAGCTCACGCTGTTCAATGCGCCGCCGCCGTATTGTTCCGGCAACGATGAACCCAGCAGGCCGAGCGCGGCGATCTCGGGGACGAGTTCCTTCGGGAAACGGGCCTGGTCGAAGGCATCGCCAATGATCGGCAACACACGCTCATCGGTGAAGCGCGCCACCGTGTCCTGCACGGCCCGTTCTTCTTCACTCAGCAGCGAGCGGACGTCGTAAAGATCGTAGGGATGCAGGGCCATCACAAGCTCAAGAGGCGGGGAAGACGCTCATTGTATCGGGCTGGCCGGGTGCGGGGCAGACCGTGGAATCGCGTATGCACGCAGTCGGATAGTGCGATATGACGGGGCATCCCGACGAAATGCCCAAGGCTGAAAGCGGCCCCCGCAAACGAACGACGGGGCTGGATTGCTCCAGCCCCGCCTGGGAGGATCACGACTCTGGTACGCGCCGTGATCAGCCGTTGCTGTTGTTGTCCGCGACCGCACTGACCTTGGTCACGACCTGGCCATCGATCACTGGCAATTGCGAGCCGGGGCGCTGGTCCATGCGCACGTTGTGGGTCTGGCCATCAAGTCGATAGCTCACGTCGTAGCCAATCGTGCGTTCGCCATCACCCAAGGCAATGCGGCTACCAGGTTTCGACTCGGTACGCATGGTGCCGGTGGTGCCATCCGGGTTCCGGAATGTCACGTTCCAGGCCACCGTGCGCGATGACGTGGAGGAATTGTTCACGGTTCGGCAGCGACGGTCGGTGCGATTCACCACCTGTCCGCCGACGTGGTTGCGATCCACGCGATTACCGATGAAACCACCTGCCACCGCGGCACCCAAGGTCGCGGCTTTCTTGCCATTGCCGCCACCAATCTGATTGCCGACCAGGCCACCAATCAGGGCGCCGGCGACCGTACCGCCAACGTTTCCGTCGCGTTCCGGCATGCGCTCTTGCACCACCACGTCGTCACACACCTGTTGTGGCGTGGTGGTGGTGTTCGATACCCGAATCGGGTCGGAGCCGATCACGGTCGCATACAGTGCTTCACGTTCGGTGACCGGCTGCACGTCGACGACGTCCGCATACGCCACGCGACCGGACGCCGGCACCATGCCGTCAACCGCTACGGGCTGGGTCGCAGCGGGATTGAAGAAGCCGTCCGCCGCAGTGTTGTCGGGACTGCGATTGTTGATGAAACCGGCAGTGGCGACGCCGCCCACCAGCAATGCGGCAAGTGCGATGGCCAGAGTGTTGTTCTTCATGTCGTGCTCCTCACGTGGACGATGTCCGCTGATGAGGCGATCACAACACGTGGAAACTGAATAGCCCGGGAGTTCGGGCGATTTGAACGTACAGCGTTCACCTATGTGCACGGTGAGTGATGCTAGCGTTTGAGCAACGCCACCTTTGATGCCGCCATGGTCAATCCACTGCTTGCCCCGCTCCTCCGTTTCTTCGGACGCTTGAGCTACCCGCGTCTGTTCGCAATCACTGCGGCGCTGTTCGCGCTGGATGTCATCACTCCGGATTTCATTCCGTTCATTGATGAAATCCTGCTGGGCCTTGGCACGTTGTTGCTGGCCAACTGGAAGCAGCGCAATGACCCGCCAGGATCAGGCAAGCCGCCGATCGACAGCGAAGCAAGCCGCCACTGAAGAGCGGATATCTTGTGAGGCTCATTGATAGCCATAGTCATTTCGATGTCACCGAGTTCGGCGCCGATCGTGCAGAGGCACATGTCCGCGCGCTGGCAGCAGGCGTGGATCGGCAGATCGTGCCGGCCATCGATGCCGCCAGCTGGCCGAAGCTCAGGCAGGTCTGCGCGCAATTTTCCGGCTTGTATCCGGCGTACGGCCTGCACCCGATGTACCTGGCCTCGCATCGCGCCGAACACCTTGAGCAACTGCGCGAGTGGATCGTCCGCGAACGCCCGGTCGCGGTGGGCGAATGTGGACTGGATTACTTCGTCGACGGCCTTGACCGCGATCTGCAGCAACACTACTTCGATGCACAGTTGACGCTAGCGCGCGAGTTCGATCTACCGGTGATCGCGCATGCACGGCGCGCCGTGGATGCAGTGATCCACTCGATCAAGCGGATCGGTGGAGTGCGCGGCGTCATCCACAGTTTTCCCGGCAGCGCGGAACAAGCGGCGCAACTGCACGCACTCGGTTTCCTGGTCGGTATCGGCGGGCCTGTGACGTATGAGCGCGCCAAGCGCCTGCGTAGCGTGGTGACCGACCTCCCGATCGAGCAGCTACTGCTGGAAACCGACAGCCCTGACCAGCCAGACGCCGGTCATCGCGGCCAACGCAACGAACCCGCGCGACTGCCAATCATCCTAGATGCGGTCGCTGCGCTGCGTGGCATGGATGTTGCTGCATTGGCAGCCGCCACGACCCGCAACGCAGAGACATTATTCGGTCTGCCACAGCATCCTTAGCCAGGCAGCTGATGGGTGCTGCAAACCCCGCCCAACCGGATTTACGGCGTCAGTCTTCAAGCCTCTTTGTTCTTGGCATCCCAGGCTTTGGGTTCCCATAGCTCGACCTTGTTCCCCTCGGGATCCATGATCCACGCGAAGGTGCCGTTCTCGTGCGACTCCGGGCCAGTCACGATGTCGACGCCGCCTGCCTGCAGTTGCGCCAACATGCCGGCGAGGTCGTCCACCCGGTAATTGATCATGATCGAAGACGCGCTTGGGCTGAACCACTGGCTATCACTGTCCGCCACGCACCAGACCGTCAGGCCACCGTCCTCGACCTTGTCTGCCGGCCAACGCAGGATTGCGCCGCCGAAATCTTCCAGGGCCATGCCCAGGTGCTCCCGATACCACGCCGCCAATGCGGCGCCCTTCCCCGTGCTCTTGAAGAACACGCCGCCAATCCCGGTGATCTTTGCCATGGGGTCTCTCCTGATAGTTGTGTGTTCGGTCGACGCCGGGATCACTGGAACCGAAGGCTTCACATGTTGGTACTTTCCACTGGCGCCTCACTTGCGAGCGGTGCAGCGCCCCCACTTTCGGCCAGACGCTCTGGACACGCGGCTCCCAGCGTGTAGGCCGTCATCGACAACGAGCCGTAGGTGTATCCATCGATCAGCACATCCGCGGTCTCGTTTGATGCAGCCGCCATGCCCGCGAGATAGAGCAAAGGCAGGAAGTGTTCCGGCGTCGGCACCGCCAACGCGTAATCGGGATGCCGGAGCATGGCGGCCATGTCGCCCGGATGTTCGGTCATCAGCTGGCGAGCGTCATCGTCAAAACGACGCGCCCACTCAAAGCCGCCATTTGGTTGATGCCAGTCGATCAGCCCGAGGTTGTGCACCACATTCCCGCTGCCGATCACCAACACGCCGCGCGAGCGCAATGCAGCAAGTTTCGCGCCCATGTGCAGATGCCACTCGGAGTGCTTGAGCGTGTTGATCGACAGCTGCACCACGGGGATGTCGGCATCGGGGAATGCATGCACCAAGACTGACCAGGTGCCGTGGTCGAGCCCCCAGCCATCGCGATCGGCACCGACATAGTCCGGCTTTACCGTATCGGCGATTTCTTCAGCGAGACCGGGCAGGCCGGGCGCCGGATACTGCACATCAAACAGCGCCTGCGGGAAGCCGAAAAAGTCGTGGATGGTCTTCGGTCGCGCCATCGCAGTCACTGCCGTTACATTGACATGCCAATGGGCCGATATCGCGAGGATGGCGCGCGGACGCGGCACCGAACTGCCAAATGCACGCCAGGCATCGGTGTAGCGATTGCGCTCGAGTGCATTCATCGGGCTGCCGTGGCCAAGGAATGCGGCTGGCATGGGTGGGCGGATCGTCATGGGGCCACATGCGTGGTTGGCTTGGCAGGCTTCGGCTTCAACAACAGTTCCAGCGCTTTGCCTACGGCGGCGAACGCGAACGCGCCAGTGACGTGGGTGGCCGCGCCCAGTCCCGCGCCGCAGTCCAGCTTCAGTGCGGCATCCTTGTCCAGCTTGGGACGGATGCCGCAAACGCTACCGTCGGCTTGCGGGTAACGCACGTTTTCCAGCGAATAGATCGCAGGCACGCCGAAGTAGCGGTCGTGGTTCTTGGGAAAGTTGAATTCGCCACGGAGCTTGCGGCGGATCAGCGACAGCATCGCGTCGTGTTCGGTGCGCGAAAGATCACGCACGCGGATCTGGGTGACGTCGCTGCGCCCACCAGCGGAGCCGACCGTGATGATGGGCTGCTTGCGTCGACGGCAGTAGGCAATCGCTTCGACCTTGCTGCGAAAACTGTCGCACGCATCCAGCACCAGGTCGAAGCCACCGCCAAGGACATCGTCCAGGTTGGTCGGGGTCAGGAACCGCGCCTGCAGGTCAAGCGCAATCGCAGGATTGATCGCGCGGCAGCGCTCCCCCATCGCCTCCACCTTGGCGCGGCCGTAATGGCCTTCCAAAGCGGGTAGTTGGCGATTGGTGTTGGAGATGCACAAGTCATCGGCATCAACCAGGGTCAGCTTGCCGATACCACTGCGGGCCAGTGCCTCCACCGCCCACGCGCCCACCCCGCCAATGCCGATTACCGCGACGTGGCATGCCGCGAAGCGCGCCACCGCGCCTTGTCCGTAGAGGCGTTCAACGCCGCCGAAACGATCCATCCAGGTGCTGTCCATCCGCCGATTTTACGGCCGATTACGACGGCGGCGCGGCATGCTATCGTCCCGCTCACTTGCATTTTCCAACGATCCCGGAGCCAGCATGTCCTCACCAGACCCGAACCGCCGCCCTTCCAACGCCGGTCGTTACCTGTTCCTGCTGATCCTGGGACTGGCCCTTGGTGCCATCGCCACGGTGATGCTGTTGCGCACGCTCGACGCCCGCAAGGATCATTTCCCGGAAGCGCTGATGGAAGTCCAAGGCTGGCACATGGGCCAGCTCAAGGCAGACCGGGAACAGAACCGCTGCAATGCCACTGACATCCTGCCGCACCTGCAGGCGTTGCGGATGACCGCGAACGACATCGATGCCGCCTTCCCCGATCTGCACGAGGACAAGCGTTTCGGCGTGGCAAGTTCGGCGATGCGGGCCACCATGGACAGGATCATCGCGAGCCCGCCACTGAGTTGCGAAAGCCTGGGCGAAGCGATGAAGGAGATCGGTGAGTCCTGCAAAGGTTGCCATCAGGATTTCAAGAACTGAGGCTACCCGCTGCTCGAAGTTGAACTGGATACGGCCCGCAATGCGGGCCGTTTCTTTTTGACGCGCCTTGGACAACCGTGAATCAGGCGTAACGCAATTCAACGCGGCGCGATCCTGTCGACCAAATGTTCATGATCGATGCTCTACGGTTCAAGCCAGTCGCAGGCAGCAAGCCTCGACCTTTCCTTCCAGGCTTGGAGCCATGCAATGAATATTCGCGCCAATCCACTTCATCTCTTGGGTACCGCAGCGCTTGCGATCGGTCTTTCTTTCGCCACGGGCTGTGCAAGCACGGGCCCGGGCTACTCCTCGGGCGGCAATTACAATTCAGGTAATGGCAATTACAGCAATTGCTCGGACTGCGGCGTCGTCACCAACATCGAAGGCGCTGGCAACGGCAAGACCGGCGCGGTCATCGGCGGCATCATTGGTGCTGTGGCGGGCCATGAGGTCTCCGCGCATACCGGAGGCAGTACCGGCAACCAGAATATCTCGGCAGTCGCGGGCGCCGCGGCGGGTGCAGTGGCGGGCAATGCCATCGCCAAGAACCGCTTCGAAAGTGGCTACCTCGTCCATATCCGGATGAACGACGGGCGCATGACCTCGGTCAACCAGTCAGACCTGCAGGGTGTTCGCGAAGGTTCGCGCGTACGCATCAGCAATGGTCGTGCCTACCTCCAGTAAGCCGCGTCGATCCATCGGATTGATCGGACGGCCCGCATCGCGGGCCGTTTTTTTTGCACCGTATTCGAGACGTCCGAATTAGCCCAGAATCGTTCTTGGCAACAACACCAATTCAACTGACGAGCCCGCATGGATCCCACCGCACTGTATTACCTGATCGCCGCTGCATTGATCCTGGTCGGATTGATTGGCACGGTATTGCCCGCCCTGCCCGGCTTGCCGCTGGTGTTCGTCGGGATGTTGCTCGCAGCATGGGCGGGCGGTTTTCAGCAGGTTGGCGCGCCGATGCTGGTATTGCTTGGTGTGCTGACATTGGTGTCGCTGGCAGTCGACTTCTGGGCCACTGCTCTGGGCGCAAAACGGGTCGGCGCCAGCCGCAAGGCAATCTGGGGCGCAATGCTGGGCACCTTCGCCGGCCTGTTCTTCGGGCCAA
>JBKJOY010000196.1:0-5989 GCA_046595415.1 Thermomonas sp. | reverse complement strand
TCTTCAAGGATTGCGTGGGCGCAGATCGATGTTTCCAGTGGCGTCTCGCGCACGCCCAGGCCGATTTCGGACTTGAACCACTGGCGACCCTCGTCGATCAGGTTCACTACCGCGATCGGCACCTGGCACACATGCGCGGCCATGCGCGTGATGTCGTCGAATGCGCCCTCCACGGGTGTGTCCAGGATGCCGTTGGAGCGCAACGCCTCCAGCCGCATCGCCTGGCCAGGCGGGCACGCGGCGGCAAGGCGGGAAAGTTCGGAATCGGTCGTGGTGATGGGATGACTCCCGTGTGGAGCGAGCCGCGATTGTAGCGTCGTCATCACGTCCGGCGTGGGCGGCTAGACTGGGCATCCTGTCAGCGTCGAGGAGCGATCCATGTCCACCCATCCGCCAATGCATGCCCGATACCACCAGCGCGGGCCGATCCCGCAGGACGTGATCGCCGCCGAATCATTCGAGTTGCCCGCGTTGCAGGCCGGTCAGGCATTGGTGGCGGTGGTGGCGGCAGCGATCAACCCGTCCGACGTGCTTACCCTGACCGGCGATTACGGCATGTTGCCGCCATTGCCCGCGGTCGGCGGCAATGAAGGCGTTGGCCGGGTGGTGGAGGTTGCGTCCGATGTCAGCGGGTTGGCGCTCGGGCAATTGGTGTTGCTGCCGGTTGGTTGCGGCACGTGGACGACGCACTTGGTGATTGATGCATCGAAGCTGCTGCCATTGCCGGCAGGTGCCGACCCACGCCAACTGGCGATGCTGACCGTGAATCCGCCGACGGCCGCCTTGCTGCTGAGCGAATTCGCCGACCTCAAGCAGGGCGACTGGGTGGTGCAGAACGCGGCCAACTCCGCAGTCGGCGGCTACGTGGTGCAACTGGCCAAGGCGCGCGGCCTGCGTACCGTCAACGTGGTGCGCCGCGACTCCGCCTGTGATGCCGTGCGCGAATTGGGCGCCGACGTGGTGCTGGTCGATGGTGATGACCTCGCCGCGCGAGTGAAAGAGGCAACGGGCGGCGCGAAGATCGCGCTTGGTATCGATGCGGTCGGCGGGTTGGCCACCGAGCGCTTGGCGCAGGTCGTGGCGTCGGGCGGCATGGTGGTGAACTATGGCGCGATGAGCGGCGAAGCGTGCGCGATCTCACCTGGCTCGCTGATCTTTCGCGGCATCCGCCTGCACGGTTTCTGGCTGGCCCAGTGGTTCAAGACCGCGACGCCCGAGGTGCGTAACGGCCTGTTCGGCGAACTGGTGCGGTTGATCGCGACCGGCGCGCTACACGCCCGCATCCAGGCCAGTTACGGCATCGACGAGATCAAGACCGCAGTGGCGGCAGCCGCCTCCGGCGAGCGCGATGGCAAGATCGTGCTGTTGCCGAATGGCGCACCCTGATCCATGGGCTGCCGTGCAGCTTGGACGCATGCGTGAAGGCGAGGCGCATGGCGGTAGTGGATTCCGGTAACCATCAGGGTTGGCGTGTGCGCATCGTGTTGGCGTGCATCGCCACGCTGGTGCTGGCAGCCTGCACGCCCGAGCGCACGCCCGAAGATGTGCGCGCCGAATTGCTGCGCAAGTTGCCGGTGTCACTTCCCGAGCGTGATGGCTGGGCGCGTGACATCCAGGCCGCATTCGCCGCGCAGGACATTGATCCGACCAGCGAAAACCTGTGCGCGGCGCTGGCGGTGGTCGAACAGGAATCGACCTACCGCGTCGACCCGCCGGTGCCGGGCTTGCCCGGGATTGCACGCAGCGAGATCGACCGTCGCGCAGCCGCCATGCATGTGCCGGAACTGCTCGTCGAGGCAGCACTGAAGGTGCGTTCGCCAGATGGCCGGACGTTTGCCGAACGTATCGCCGCATTGCGCACCGAGCAGCAGCTGTCCTCGTTGTTCGAGGAACTGGCCGGCCGCATACCCATGGGACAGCGTTTGTTCGGGCGCTTCAACCCCATCCATACCGGCGGCCCGATGCAGGTTCGCATCGATTTCGCCGACCGCCATGCACGCGGTTATCCGTATCCATTGGACGGCTCGATGCGGCGTGAGGTATTCAGCCGGCGCGGCGGCCTGTATTTCGGCATCAAGCACCTGCTGGGTTATCCAGCGGACTACCCGGCGATGCGCTACCGCTTCGCCGACTTCAACGCCGGTTGGTATGCCAGCCGCAATGCCGCGTTCCAGAGGGCCATTGGCATCGCCAGCGGGACGCGTTTGGCTGGCGACGGCGACCTGCTCACGCCTGCCGCGCCGATGGATGCGCCAGGCCTCACTGAACAAGCGCTACGCAACCTCGGCGGACGGCTCGGCATGGATGCCGCAGCCATCCGCGCCGACTTGCAACGCGGCGAGCAAGCGGGCTTTGCCAACACCGACCTGTATCGGCAGGTCTTCGCCATGGCCGATGCGAAAGGCATGGGCAAGCCCGTGCCACGGGCAGCGTTGCCGGACATTGCGTTATCCAGCCCCAAGATCAGTCGCAAGCTCACGACCGCGTGGTTTGCCGGCCGTGTCGAGGCACGCTGGAAGGCCTGCCTCGCGCGTTGAAGCAGGCCATGATCGTCAGCGGTTGATTTCGAAGACAGGGGTGAAACCGCCGTAGATCATGCGCGCACCATCGAATGGCATCGGGCTGGTTTCTGGACTGAAGCGCGGGTCGCTCATCGCCGCTTCCATGCCGGCATCGCGGGTGGCTTTGTCCGGCCATTCGATCCAGGAGAACACCACGCTTTCCTCTTCCGTGGCAGCGACCGCACGGAAGAAATCGGTCTGCTTGCCATGCGCCACGTCATCGCCCCAACATTCCACGATGCGCGTCGCGCCGAATTCCATGAACACCGAATCCATGGTGCGCGCATGTTCGATGAAGCTGTCCTTGTTGGCATTGGGAACTGCGATCACGAAACCGTCGATGTAGGCCATCTTGAACTCCTGTGTTGGGATGTGGGTGAAGTGACATCCACATTCAATTGGACGAACCAGCAAGCTCTATTTCGACACGACGACTGGAAAACCTACGTGATCGGCAGGCCTTCCCAATCTGGCGACGCAGTGCTTATCCGCTGCAGCCCTGCATCTGGACACCTTGGCATCCCAGCACGTCGCCGATGCCAACCTGCGCGCCACGCGGTGGTATGAACGTGCGGGTTGGAAGTTGTGCGGGGATAGCAGGCTAGGGTCGCTGCGACGCGTCAGACGTCACCGGACTGTCACGCAAACGTCGCAGACTCGTCACCTTCTGGAGGCGGCAGCGATGGCGAAGCGAACAAAATCCTGGTTGTTGGTGGTGTTGCTGGCGTTGTCCTGCACGGCGCTGGCGCAGCGCGCCTACATCGCGATCGAACAACGCCTGAGCGCCGCACAGTTGGGCGAGGTTGGACTGAGCGCAGCGCAGCTGGAATTGCTCAACCGCTACCTGCGTGAAGCCGAGCAGGCCGCCCCGCCCGAGGAAGCCGCGCGTGATGCACCACGGTCGAGCACAAGCCGTCAGGATCCCACCCGATTTGTCGGCATGGATGCGGAACGCATGGTCGGCAAGGTCAAGGGAACGGTGGTCGGCTGGGATCCGGGCACCGTGTTTGAACTGGAGAACGGCCAGCAGTGGAAGGTGCTGAAAGGCAGCATGAAGCTGCGCACGCCACTTCAGAATCCCGAAATCGTGCTGGTGCCTGGCGTCGCGGGCCGTTGGTTCCTGCAAGTCGATGAGGACATGCCGAAGGCGCGGGTGTACCGGATCGACTGACCAATTAGAGCGGACACGCGCGCGCCTTCTGTCTCGATCCCGACCCGATTGGTCGACTCGAGCCATCCGTCGCACGCGCGGTTCATCGCCGGTTGCAAGCCCGGCCACCTGCACGCACTAGACTGGGGCGGATTCCCATAGCGGTCCGATCGATGTCTTTTCGTTGGATTCCACTCGCCCTGTGCCTGATGGTGAGTGCCTGCACGCAACCACCAGCGGCAACCCAGACCAGTGCCAATGCCGGCAACGTCGAGGCGCCGGTGAACGTGCAACGCAAGCCACAGCCCGAGATCGACTGGTCGCCGGTGCGTCTGGAGGCGGGCGATGCGTGGGTCGATTGCGGATCCAACTACCCCGCCGGCGATGGCAATCCGGTGTTGTCGTTGGCCTACCTTGACCTGCGCCAGTTGATGCAGGATTGCCGCGCGACCGGACTGCTGCGGCTGCGTTACAACGGCAAGATCACGATGAGTTTTGCCGCGCTGGCCGAGCGCGTTGGACGCGTGGCCGGCGATCTCGGCATCGGCAAGCGCATCCTGGATATCAGGTCAGCGGGTGGCAGCGTGGAATCCGCGATCCGCGCGGGCGATGCGATTGGCGAGAACAACTGGACGATCTGGGTGCGAAGCGATTCGATGTGCCATAGCGCCTGCGTACTGTTGCTAGCAGCGGGGGATATGCGGGTCATTGCCGGTCCCGTCGGCATCCACCGCATGGTGCGAGTGGGCTCTTCTGCAACCTCGCGCAAGGAGCTTGGCGAGGAGCTGCGGCGGGTCAGCGACGAACTGCGCAATTACATCGAGCGCAACGGCGCGTCGAATGAGGTCTACGACCTGATGACGACGGTGCCAAACCGCACCCTGTACCTGTTGAGCGACGACGAACTCGAGCGCTATGGCCTGTCCGGCGCGAACGCGGTGGAGGACGACCTCAACCGGATTCGACTGGCGCGACGCTGCGGCAACGAATTCGTGCGTCGCCGCGATCGCTTCCGCCAGGCCTACGACCGCCAGTGCACCCAGCAAGTGCCCGGCGAAAACCAGGACGTGGCTGACATCAACACCTGCGGTCTGGGCCTTCGCGAACGATTCGGCTTCCCCGATGCGCGTTGCCCGAAAGACAGTCCGATGGCCGAACTGGATGGCGCGATCCTGGCCATGCCGGATATTCCGGAAAACAAGGGCGAAGGCTTGGCAAGCAGTGAACCCACGCCATCCGGCACAGCACCAGCATCGCCAACTGCAGCTGCTGCCATGTCAAAACCAGTTGCGGCAAAACCGGTTGCATCGAGTGCAGATCGATCTGGGCCGGTGGTCCCGCCTGATTCGCAGATCGAGCAGCAAGCCCCTGAAGCGGTTGATCCGGATGCCATGACCGACTGAAGCCACTTGCTCGGCGTAACGGATCATTCCAGCTCGAAACGTTGCACTTCCTGCAGCTGCGCCATCGCCTTGCGCAGGCTGCCGCCGGTCAGGCTGTCGTCCATCTTGCGACCGAGTACGGCGTGTTCCGGGCGGCGCGCCCAGCGGTGAAACCAGAACGTAGCAAGCAATCCGACCACACCGATAGCAAGGCCACTCCAGACCAGTGATGGAGCCTTCGCCATCAAGTCGACATCACCCAATCCAACCAGCACCATCAGGATCGGCACCCACAGGAACCACCAGGGCAGGCCAGCGATCATGCCGCTGCGCACGTAATACGTACGGGTGCGCGCAAGCTGCTTCTGGATTTCGATGACGGGCGCCGCGTGGTCGATATTCGCAAGCTGGCCCAGCACCATGCCCGCGCTGGCAATCGTCAACACGCCGTACGCATTCAGCACGATGCCGGCCACGATGACGGATGCAAATTTCGGCTCGCTCATCCACAGCAAGCCGACCAGCGCGATACAGGGGAGGCCGAACAACAGCATTTGTGCGACTTGCCCCCAGAACAGCGGGCGCAGGCTGTTGCGGGTCCTGGCCAGTGTGTGTTCCCGTAGCTCGTGCAACTTGAGCGCGTTGTTGAGCTGCAACCGTTGGTCAAGGGTTTGCCAGGCGGATTTGACGTCGTCGAATTCCATCGTGATGTCCATGTGTGGTTGGTCCGGGGTTGTGTTCAGAGTTCGTCGCGGAGGCGCTGTTTCAGGCGTCCGATCTTGGTGGAGACATTGCTTTCGCTGATGCCCAGAATGTCAGCGATCTCGCGCTGACCGCGCTCTTCCAGGTAAAGCAGCAGCAGCGCGCGTTCCAGTGGCGCTTGCCGGGTGATGAAT
>JBKJOY010000158.1:0-3540 GCA_046595415.1 Thermomonas sp. | reverse complement strand
GCGTGGAGCCGGGTTTCATCTTCGAAGTGGTCGATGCCGTTGCGCAGGTCGACGATGCCGATTCGATCGCCGCGGCTTGGTTGCTGGAAGACTTGCTGGGCTACCGCTATGGCGGTTCATCCGGCACCAATTTCGCTGCGTGCCTGCGCCTTGCCGAAGCGATGCGGGCGCGCGGTGAAAGCGGCAGCATCGTGACCTTGCTGTGCGATCGCGGCGAGCGCTACCGCGAGACCTTGTACGACCCAGCCTGGCTGGCGGAGCGTGGCGTGAATCCGTCCGCCGCGCTCAGGGATATGCGTGCGCGAGTCGGCCGCATCTGAGCCAGTACCCGAGACCACCGGGCAACGGATGACTGTTCAGCCGCCGCAACCGCCGCAACAGTGGGAAGGCATTTGCATGACCAGCAAGCCGTCGGCGGCTTGGCCAGCACCGCCAATAGCACTCGTCAGATCGTCAGCGCTCATGGCTGCATTCACGCGCAGCGCACCCGTGGCTGGGTCGATGTCGACCAATGCCGCAGGATCGATGATGAAAATAGCTTCGGAAATTGCCGCCATGTCCGCTGCCGCGGCAAGTCCGTCAACGTGGAATTCCATTGCATGATCCTTGAAGGTGATGCCGGCTGGCATCGAACCGACATGATCGATGGCTCCAGCAGGTATCGCATTGACCCCGGTCAACCAGACCCGACCGCGACACGCGCACGTTCATTTCGCGCTGGCCCACTCCACTTGCAGCCAAACCTTGGTGGTGTCGCGTGCGAAGTGGTCCGCGCGGTAGTCAGCGATCTTGATCAGTGCCTGCAAACGGGTGGCCAGCGGGAAGCCCAACGAGGCATCCCATTCGCTGCCGTAGTGGCCCAGACCCGCCAGTGCGCTATCGGCGCGATAGTCGTGCCACGCCACTGCCCATGCAAAACGTCCATCACGGATATGGCCGAATTTCCCGTTGACGGACAGATACTGGTCGTTCAAGCCACCGACCGGTGTGACCAGGAACATGTCGGCCGCACCATTGAACACATGCAGGGTGGCCAGCGGCGTCTGCAGTGCGTGGCTACCATTGCCACCGAGGTGTTCCCAGGCAACCTTGAAGGTGGTGCCGCTGACGGTGTATGCAGGTTCAAGCAGCCAGTAGCTATGCGAAAAACCCTGCGGGTTGTTGCCATAGTCGGTCTGGTGTGCGGCTTCGGCCGTCAGACCCCATCCAGTGCCTTCCTGCAGCCGCTCGCCGGTCCAGCGCACGCCATAGGTCGCTGTGGAGGCCGTGGCGACGTCCTGGTCGCGATGCAGGTAGGCATAGCCGACCAGTTGTTGCGCACCATGTTTCCAGGCGGCATTGAACAGATGGGTGTTCAGGTTACGCTCGCGCGCCAAACGGTTGAGCGCCTCATCGCCACTGACCCGATGCACGCGGTCCAGCCAGCTGTAGCGCAAGGTGACGCCTGACACCGGCTTGTATTCCAGCGCCAATGCATCGAACGTCTGTTCGTTCTGGCGGAAGCCGACATTGCCGACCCAGCGCTGGTTGTCCAGCAGGATGCGCTGGCGTCCGAGCTTCGCTGCACCCTTGGCACCATTCCAGCCGATCCACGCCTGGTTGAGTTCCGCGCCATTGGGGTCGATCACTGCGGGATACGACGTACGACCATTGGCGCCGCTGTTGTACCGACTGCCCGCGCTCGCAACGCCCTCGCCCTCCAGCAACGCGGACCAGCCATCGGGGAAGGTGAACTTCAGGCCGGCGCGCAGGCGCAGGGTGTCGGCAGTGGCATCGCGCGAAAACGCGCCGTCATCGACGTGTTCATGGCGCAGCCGCAGGTTCCAGGTGGGATCGACGGTGACGTGTTGGGATGCATTTTGTGCTGTCGCGGCAACAGGCAGGCACGCGATGCAGAGAAGAACCGAGAGACGCGAAATCGCAAGCATTGCGGCAATCCTTCCTGAAGATGCGTACAGCATCCGCACATGCGTCATGTCGCGCGTTGAGCCAGATCAAGCGATCGGCAGAATGCCGGCATCGTGCCGATGACCGGTCATGGCATCGCCAGGCAATTCCTCGCACAACGAGCAGCCCTCGCTCCAGGCGCTGTCGCCGTCCCCGTAATGTTCCTGTTTCCAGATCGGCGTGGCGTGCTTGACCGCCTCGATTGCAGCACGGCACGCGCGGAACGCTTCATCCCGATGCGGCGTGCCTGCAGCGATCACCACGGCGATGTCACCGACCCGCAACCGCCCCATTGCGTGGGCGATGTAGAGCCTCAACGACGGCGTGATGTCACGCTGCGCCTGCTCGGCGATCTCCGCGAAACGCGCCAACGCCAGCGGACGATAGAGGTCGTAGCTGATGCCGGTGACGCGACGGCCATGATTCAGGTCACGAATGCGGCCGACGAACATCGCGATACCCCCGAACCCGGGGTCGGACACGAAGTCGAGTGCAGCGGCCGGATCCAATGCTTCGGTCGCACGATCGGCGACGTGCACGAAATGCATGGCGTCCATTCAGCCTCCACTGACCGGTGGCAACACCGCCAGCTTGCCGTCGGCAGGCAACGGCTGCGGATCACGCAGGATTTCAGTGGCGGTCGCGAAGGCACAACTGCGCAGCAGCGCATGCGCGGCCTGCGGCCAATGGGTGGCCGCGTACGCCTGCAATGCATCGCGTGCATCGGCAATGACAGCGCCTTCGACTGCGAGCTGCAGGCGATCGTGTGCTTCCAGCCCGCGCAGCGCGCCGAACAATTCCAGCTCAACCTGCATCGTCACGCTCCTCATCAATACACGCTCGAGCGCCTTCTTCGACCTGCAAGGTAATGCCGGGACCGTCCAGACCGTAAACCATGACATCCTCGCCGGCCGCGTACGCATCGCGGCTGGCCTCGAGCACGGCCCATGCATTGGCTGCCAACAACGGACGCATGCGGAAGGATTCCTGGCCTTGCAGGACGCGCACCCGCAAGCGACCGATGTCATCGAGGGCCACCTGCGCCTTGAAGAAACACTGCAGTCCCACTTTCTTGTGCACGCCCTCGGCCAACGGCAAGCGCAGTGCCTGTTCGACACCTTGGCCGAGCAATGCACGCAGTGCTGGTTCAACCAAGAAGCGCATGCCGACCGCGGACGACACCGGATTGCCTGGCAAGCCGAAATACAACTGCCCGCCCGGCAGTCGCGCGAACAGGACCGGCTTGCCGGGACGAATTGCAACCTTGTGGAAGACGATCGTCGCACCCAACGCGCGCAATGCATCTGGCACGAAATCGTGCCGCCCCATCGACACCGCGCCCGTGCTCAACACCAGGTGTGCACCGGCATTCAATCCGCGCATCAAGGCCTGGGTGAAAGCGGCAGCGTCGTCACCTACGGTTTCGCGATGCACAACGCAGGCGCCGGCATCGTCCAGACGCGCCGCGAGGAAGGGCCCGTTGCTGTTGCGGATCTGGCCTGGCGCCAATGCCTGGCGTGGGTCATCCACCAGTTCGCGACCGGTCGCGATCACGCTGACCGGCACGCGTGGGCGCATTGCCAGCGTTTCAAC
>JBKJOY010000040.1:0-3686 GCA_046595415.1 Thermomonas sp. | reverse complement strand
TGTACCGCCAGCGAGTGACGGATCGCCGGCAACAGCTCGTGGATAGGGAAGTTGATCTTCGTGCTCACGCAGCAAGGATACGGGCGACGAGCTCGCCACATCGCACACAAGTGTCGTCGTGCATCGCCGCCGCGCTGTGGCGCATGCCGCTTTCCCTCATTCGGCACATGCCTGTGCCGATTCGGGCGCGCGCCTTCCTGGCGCGCTTACCGCGGCAAGACACCACATCACGTCGACGCTGCCCGGGTTTCAACAGCCCGGTAAACTTCAGGCATGCAACTCATCGATATCGGCGCCAACCTCACGCACGACAGCTTCGACCACGACCGCGACGCCGTGCTGCAGCGCGCGCGCGATGCAGGGGTGACACGAATGATCATCACCGGTGCCAGCCGTGAGCATTCGCCGAAAGCACTGGCACTGGCCCAACAACACCCTGATGAATTATTCGCCACCGCCGGCGTACACCCGCACCATGCGGTCGAGTACACCGACGAATGCGATGCCGAGATGCGCGCGCTGCATGTGCATGCAGAAGTGGTTGCGGTCGGCGAATGCGGGCTGGATTTCAACCGCGATTTCTCGCCGCGCCCGGCGCAGCGCAAAGCCTTCGAGCGGCAGCTGCAACTGGCGTCGGAGAATGGCAAACCGTTGTTCCTGCACCAGCGCGATGCACATGCCGATTTCATGGCGATGATGAGGAACTTCGATGGTCGCCTCGGTCCGGCGGTGGTGCATTGCTTCACCGGCACGCGCGAGGAACTGTTCGACTACCTCGACCAGGACTGGTACATCGGCATCACCGGCTGGCTGTGCGACGAGCGGCGCGGCCTGCACCTGCGCGAACTGGTGAAGCACATCCCTGCCAACCGGCTGATGATCGAAACCGACGCGCCTTATCTGTTGCCGCGCACGGTCAAGCCGCAGCCCTCGCATCGACGCAATGAGCCGATGTACCTCGCCCACATCGTCGAGGAGTTGGCCCGCGATCGGGGCGAAGACGTCGCAATGGTGGCTACCGCCACCGCCGCGACCGCGACCGCGTTTTTCAGGCTGCCGGCGCCCTGAAGGCGGTTGCCCTCTTTAGTGTACTGACCGGTACACAAACAGGTTAGACTGTGTGCCCGCCTGCTTTCCAAGACGCCGCTCATGCGCCTGACCGTTGCTGCCCTCGCCCTGATCCTGACTGTCGCCGCAGCCAACACCGCCTGCAGCAAGAAAGACGCGCCCGCCAGCGACGCGGCGCCAACGGGCGCGATGGCGGTGACTGTGGTCCGTGCCAAGACCCAACCACTCCAGCGCAGCGTGCTGGTGTCCGGGCTGGTCGCGGCATGGGAAGAGATGCAGCTGGGCGTGGAAGTGGCCGGCCTGCGCGTCACCGCGCTGAATGTCGACGTCGGCCAGCAGGTGCGCAAAGGCGAGTTGATGTTGCAGCTCGATCACCGCAGCCTGGATGCCGAGCTCGCCCAGGCCAATGCCTCGCTGCGCGAAGCCGAGGCAGGCGCCGCACTGGCGCGCTCGAAACTCGCGCGCGGCGAGTTGCTGGTCAAGGACAAGTACATCAGTGCGACGCAGCTCGATGAGTTGCGCGCGGGACGCGCACAGGGCGATGCACGCGTGGGCACCGCACGCGCGATGCGTGACACAGCGGCACTGCGCCGGAGTTTCGCCGACCTGCGCGCACCCGATGACGGGATCATTTCCAAGCGGCTGGTGCAGCCCGGGCAGGTGGTCTCGGCGGGCTCAGAACTGCTGCGCCTGATCCGCCAGGGACGGCTGGAATGGCGCGCCGAATTGGCCGAAGCCGAGCTTGCACGGGTGAAACCCGGCGACCGCATCGCGCTGACCACGCGTGACGGCAAGGCGGTGTCCGGCACGGTGCGCGCGGTCAGCCCGGGCGTGGATAGCAGTACCCGCACCGGCACCATCCATGCCGACCTGCCGCAGCCGGAAGGGCTGCAACCCGGCACGTTCCTGCAAGGGCGCATCGACACCGGCATGGCACAAGCGATCACCGTGCCCGCCGCCGCTGTGGTCCAACGCGACGGCCATCCAAATGTATTCACCGTCGATGCCAAGGGCATCGCCCATCGCGTGCGCCTGCGTACCGGCGGCAGCGATGACGGGCAGGTGGAAGTGCTTGAAGGATTGAAGGCAGGCGATGCGGTGGTCGACCAGGGCGCCGGCTTCCTGGGTGACGGTGACACCGTCCGCATCGTTGACGCAGGTTCCACGGCCATCAAGCAGGCTGACGCCCCATGAGTGGCGGTGGCAGCCTCTCGACCTGGGGCATCCGCAATCCGATCCCCGCGATCATGCTGTTCTTCGTCTTGTGTGTGGCCGGCCTGTGGGGCTTCCACCAATTGCCGGTGGCGCGCTTCCCCGATATCGCATTTCCGATGGTCGTGGTGACGATCACCCAGCCGGGCGCATCGCCCTCGCAGCTGGAAACGGAAGTCACCCGCAAGGTCGAAGACTCGGTGGCGACGCTCGACAACGTCAAGCGCGTGGTTTCGACCGTCGTCGAAGGAACGTCGACCACGCAAGTCGAGTTCAACCTCGATGCGAATCTGATGACGGCGCTCAACGACACCAAGGATGCAGTGACGCGGGTTCGGTTGAACCTGCCGCAGGACATCCAGGAACCGATCATCTCCAAGGTCGAGATCGGTGGGTCGCTGTTGACCTATGCGGTCAGCGCGCCGGGCATGGCGCCCGATGAACTGTCATGGTTCGTGGACAGGCACGTGATGCGCGCGTTGTACGGCGTGGAAGGCGTGGCTGCGGTCAATCGCATCGGCGGCGTCGAGCGGCAAGTGCGCGTGGACCTGGATCCGCAAGCCTTGCAGGCGCAGGGCATCACCGCAGGCGACATCAGCCAGCAACTCGCTGCGACCCAGGTCGAGCGCCCGGGCGGCAAGGCCGAACTCGATGGCGGCCAGCAGACCGTGCGCACCATTGGCACCGTCACCGATGCACAAGCGCTTGGCGATTATTCGATTGCCCTGGGGAATGGCCAGGATGTGCGGCTGTCCGCGCTGGCGAAGGTCTCCGATGGCGCCGCCGACACCACCCAGCTCGCCTTGCTGGATGGCAAACCCGTGGTCGGCTTCACCCTGTCGCGCACACGCGGTGCGGATGAGTTGAAAGTCCGCGATGGCGTGAAAGCCGCGCTGGATGAGCTGGCGAAAGCGCAACCCGGCACCCGCTTCAGCCTGATCACCGACATGTCGGAAGAGACCGAGCGGTCCTACACGTCGTCGATGACGATGCTGTGGGAGGGCGCCCTGCTGGCACTCGCCGTGGTGTTCTGGTTCCTGCGTGACTGGCGCGCGACCTGGGTCAGCGCGATTGCGCTGCCGCTGTCGATCATCCCGACGTTCGCGGTCATGCAGATGTTCGGCTTCAGCCTCAACATCATCACCCTGCTTGCGTTGAGCGTGGTCGTCGGCATCCTGGTGGATGACGCGATCGTCGAGCTCGAAGACATCGTCCGCCACCTCGGCATGGGCAAGAAACCAATGGACGCCGCGCGCGATGCCGCCGATGAAATCGGCACCGCGGTGATCGCGACCTCGATCACGTTGGCGGCTGTCTTCGTGCCGGTCGCGTTCATGCCCGGCATCCCCGGCAAGTTCTTCCGCGAGTTTGGTTGGACTGCTGCCACTGCGGTGATGTTCTCGCTG
>JBKJOY010000001.1:0-4383 GCA_046595415.1 Thermomonas sp. | reverse complement strand
GCATCACGACCAATCCCCATGCTGTGGACTTCGTAGCTTTCCAGTTCGAAATCGACGCCGGTGGCCTGTGCCAGCGCGGCAAACACGGCGGCTATCGGGCCGTCGCTTTCCGCGCTTTGCAATACGTGGCGGTCGTCTGGATCGGACAGGTCCACGTGCGCGCGGGTGCGCTGGCCGTAGTCGGTCAGGCTCAAAGCGCTGACGCGCCAGCCGGCCCCGTGGCGTTCGCCATCGACCAGCCGTTGCAGGTCGCGGTCGTTGATCACATGCTGGGTCTGGGTCAGCGCCTTGGCATCGGCAATGACCTGGTCGAGTGTCTCGTCGTCCAGAACGTAGCCCAGTTGGCGCAGGCGGTCGGCCACTGCGGCGCGACCACTGTGGCGACCCAGCACGAGTTGCGAATTGGCCCAACCAACATCCTCCGGCCGCATGATTTCGTAGGTGTCGCGATGCTTGAGCATGCCGTGCTGGTGGATGCCGGATTCATGTGCGAACGCATTCAATCCAACCACGGCCTTGTTGCGCTGGACCTGGATACCGGTGATCCGTGACAGCAGGCGCGAGGTCGCCAGCAACTTGCAGGTGTCGATGCGCGTGTCCGCGGCATACCAGCCACTGCGCACCTTCAGCGCCATCACCAATTCTTCCAGTGCAGCATTACCGGCGCGTTCCCCGATGCCGTTGATCGTGCACTCCACCTGGCGCGCGCCACCCTCCACTGCAGCCAGCGAATTGGCGACCGCCAGGCCGAGGTCGTTATGGCAGTGCGCGCTGAACACCACGCCGTCAGCGCCTGTCACATTTGCGCGCAGGTATTCGAACAACGCCCGGATCTCATTCGGCGTTGCGTAACCCACTGTGTCGGGCACGTTGAGCGTGCGCGCGCCCGCAGCGACCGCTGCATCGAACACCTCGACCAGGAATTCCCGCTCGGTGCGGAATGCATCCTCGGCGGAAAACTCGACATCGTCGACGTGCCTGCGCGCGAGCTCCACGCCCATGATCGCGTGTTCGATGACTTGTGCGCGGCTCATGCCGAGCTTGTGTTCGCGATGCAGCGGGCTGGTCGATATGAACGCGTGGATGCGCGGTGCGGCGGCACCATCCAGTGCACGCGCGCAGGCTTCGATATCGCCAGGATGGCAGCGGGCGAGTGCGGCGATCGATGCGCTGCGCACCTCGCGCGCAATGGTCTGCACGGCGCCGAAATCGGCGGGTGAACTGTTGGGGAAGCCGGCTTCGATCACATCCACGCCAAGGTCGGACAAGGCATGCGCGAAAGCGATCTTCTGCGGCGCACTCATGGTGAAGCCGGGCGACTGCTCGCCATCGCGCAGGGTGGTGTCGAAGATCTTGATGGGATGCGGGCGGATGTGGTCTTTGCTGGTGACGGGGTTCATGCGGGAATTTCCTCGGCCGTCGCGCGCGTGGCGGACGATGGGTGCCTTGTCGGGCCAGGCCTCGGGCGGCGTGGCGGTTGCAACAGCGCCGGCAGCAGGGCTGCCGGCAGCACGAGGGGTCCATCCGCCGGTAGCGCATCGCGCGCGGGTGCTTCACGTGTGCGCCTACGCGGGCGCCGCGGCGCGCGCGGACGCACATCGGAAAGGAGTTGTGCCAATACCGCGGCATCGACATTTCCACCCGAGATAACCGCGCATTTGCGTTTGCCGGCGACCCGCTTGCCGGCCGCCAGTGCCAATGCACCTGCACCTTCGGCGATCACGTGTTCTTCCAGTGCCAGCCGCACCAGGGTTTCGCGCAATTCGGCCTCGCGCACGATGATCACGTCATCCAGCAGCTCGGCCAGGATGCGTTCGGTCAACCTGCCCGGTTGCTTGACCCGCACGCCATCTGCCAGGGTCAGCGCCGGTTCGCGCAAGCTGTGGTCACCCTGCAATGCACGCGCCATAGCATCCACGCCCTCGACCTGTGCGCCGATGATGCGCACGCGCCGGCGCGCTTGGGTGCCGGACAGGTACGCTGATTTCAGTGCGAGTGCCACACCCGCCGCCAGCCCACCGCCGCCAATCGGTACCAGCACCACATCCGGCGACATCGCCGCGATTTCCAATCCGACCGTGCCTTGGCCCGCGATCACGTCGCGGTCGTCGAACGCCGACAGCAGGCGGTAATCGTGTTGTGCGGCCAGTTCGATTGCGAAGGCCTTGGCTTCGTCATAGCTGTCGCCGTGCAGGCGCACCGTCGCGCCCCAATGGGCAACCCCAGCGATTTTGGTTTGCGGCGCGCAGCGCGGCATCACCGTGATGACCGGCACGCCCAGCCGATAGGCCGCCCACGCCAAGCCCTGCGCGTGGTTGCCGGCCGATGCCGCGATCACCGTGCGCTGGTCACCGCATTCGCGCGCCACCAGCAAGGCATTCAACGCGCCACGGACCTTGTAGGAACCGGTGCGCTGCAGGTTCTCGAGTTTCAGCCAGCAGCCGAAGCGTTCGGCGTAGTGGGTCGGGGTGACGTCCAGGTAACGACGCAGCCGCGCCTGCGCAGCCAGCACATCACTGGCGGTGACCGCTACATCGCTGGCGACGGCAGGCTCCATCAGACTGTGGTCAGCCAGTGCCGGCAAGAAACATCTTCGCCGCGCACGATGCGCTGGTACTGCGCGGCCAGCGCACGACTGACAGGATTCGTGCCGAATTCGCGCTGCTCGATCTGCGAGATCGGCGCGATTTCAGCGGCGGTACCGCACGCGAATACTTCGTCAGCCTCCAGCAGCTCTTCCAGGCTGACCACGCGTGAGCCTGCCCCGCTCAGGGCCAGCACGCTGTCGCGGGTGATGCCAGGCAAGGCATCCGGATGCTCGACCGCGGTGATCACGCCATGCTTGACCATGAACACGTTGGCGCCGGTGCATTCGACGACATTGCCGATGCGGTCGATGAACAGCGCTTCGTCGAAGCCGCGTTGCTTCGCTTCACGCTTGGCCAGGATCGAATTGACATAGGCACCGCAGAGTTTCAGGGGAGGCAGCGAATCGGCAGGGTTTCGCCGCCAGCTCGATACGCCCAGGCGTGCGCGCGTGCCATTGAGATGCACCTGGGTGGCGGTCGTGGCCACCATCAGATGCGGCGTGTGGCCTTCCACGTCCAGCCCGAAGCTGCCCTCACCGAACCACGCCAGCGGACGCACATACGCATCGCGATGGGCATTCGCGCGCAGTGTCGCCAGGACTGCTTCAGTGGCTTGTAGTGGATCGAAGGGCAAGCCCAGCAGCGCCGCACCCTTGCCCATTCGTTCGAGATGTTCGGGCAAACGAAACACGGCAGTGCCGCCATTGATGGTGGCATACGCGCGGATGCCTTCGAACACACCACTGCCGTAGTGCATCGCATGCGTGGTCAGGCCGGCTTGCGGCGCATCGCTGTCGATCAACGCGCCGTCGAACCAGGTCTTGAGCCTCGGTGCGCGTGCGGTCTCTGCGATGGCGGAGACGGTCGCGGTGGCACTCACTGGCATGGCTGCATCTCGACAGCGAGGCAGTCGTACAGCTTGGCCAACTGCAGTTGCAGCGACTCTGGTTCGCGTTCGCCTTCCACGGTCATCCGCAGGTGCCAGCGGTCGCCGTCCTGCCTCGCCTCGCCATCTACGCTGAGCGGCTGGAAGCCACGGCGTTCGGTGGTGCCGAGCACGCGGACAAGTGCCCCTTCGGCGCGGCGCAAAGTCAGATCAAGCTGGTAGCGCATGGGGCGTCTCCGTCGGTGGGGTGGACGAGATGTGCGGCATGGGGGCGGCTGCGATTGCAGCTGCGACATGCGATGCATCCAGCATTTCGGCGTTGCTGCGATTCGGTGGCACCAACGGCCAGACGTTGGCGGCGGTGTCGATGGCGACGTGCAACAGGGCTGGGCCATCGGCAGCCAGCAGCGCTTGCAGCGCGGCTTCCACGCCATCGGCACGATCCACATGCAGCGACTGGATGCCGAATGCGGTGGCCACCGCGGCGAAGTCAGGGTTGTCGGACAGGTCGACTTCGGAATAGCGCTTGTCGAAGAACAATTCCTGCCACTGGCGGACCATGCCCAGCGCCTGGTTGTCGAGCAGCACGATCTTGACCGGAAGCCGATAGCGCTTGAGCGTGGCCAGCTCCTGGATGTTCATCATGATCGAGCCATCGCCGCTGACGCAGATGACTGGTGCGTCGTGCCGGTTCGCATCGCGCAGGGCTTGTTGAGCACCGATTGCCGCTGGCAGGCCGAAACCCATCGCGCCCAATCCACCGCTGGTGAGGTGCTTGCGCGGATGGTCCATGCGCCAATGCTGAGCAACCCACATCTGGTGCTGGCCGACACCGCAGGCAACGATCGCGTCAGGCGCCAGTTCCGACAAACGCTTCAACAGTGCCGGCGCGAACACGCTGTCGCCGGG
>JBKJOY010000397.1:0-2650 GCA_046595415.1 Thermomonas sp. | reverse complement strand
CGCGGCTTCGCCCGGCTATTGGCCGGCCCGTTGCAGGCGCTGCTGCGCAAACGCCAACACATCGCCGCCGAACGTGCATTCGATCAGGCACTGCGTCTGGACCCTGCGCATGCCGCCCAAGGATCCGTCGCCCTGGTCGGTGCCGGCCCGGGCGATGCCGGGCTCATGACCCTGCGTGGCCTGCGCCTGCTCAACGAAGCAGACGTGATCCTGCATGATCGACTGGTCAGCGATGACGTATTGGCACTCGCCCGTCGCGATGCCGAACGCATCAGCGTCGGCAAGAATGTGGGGGGCGGCGGCACCAGCCAAAGCCAGATCAACGCACTGCTCATCGAGCACGCCAAGGCCGGCAAACGGGTGGTCCGCTTGAAAGGCGGCGATGCGTTCGTGTTCGGGCGTGGCGGCGAAGAGCTTGAAGCGCTGCACGCCCAGGGCATTGCCTTCGAAGTCGTGCCGGGGATTACCGCTGCACTTGCGTGCGGCTCCTATGCCGGCATCCCCCTGACCCATCGCGACCATGCGCAATCGTTGCAACTGGTCACCGCGCACGCAGGAACAGATGGCCAGGCATCGCTGGATGACCTCGACTGGACCTCACTGGCTTCGGGCCGGAAAACATTGGCGTTCTACATGGGCGTAGCCGGGCTGGAACGCATCCGCGACCAGCTGGTTGCCCACGGCCGCGCGCCGGACACGCCATTCGCGATCATTGAAAACGGCAGCCGGCCCGAACAACGCGTGATCGCCGGACCACTGTCCGCATTACCCGAACTCGCGCGTTCTCACGATGTAGGCGCTCCCGCGCTCCTGATCGTGGGCGAGGTCGCGGCGCTGGCCACGCGCCTGCACTGGTTCGGTAGCAAACCTTTAACAACCGCTGGTGCAGGATGCGAGGCCACGCCTGCGATCGCCGACATCAGCGGCATCGCACAAGCCGCCTGACCTACGAGACTCAGCCGAATCGCTTGACGCTTTCACCACCACTTTCCCGGACATCACCATGAGCCTGCACGACAGCATCCTCGACACCATCGGTTCGACGCCCATCGTCAAACTGCATCGCATCGCACCGAAGCACGTCACCCTGTACGCCAAGGTCGAATCGTTCAATCCGGGCGGGTCGGTCAAGGATCGGCTGGCAATCGCCATCATCCTCGATGCCGAGGCCAAAGGCCTGCTCAAGCCAGGCGACACCGTGATCGAAGCGACGTCGGGCAATACTGGCGTTGCGCTGGCGATGGTCTGCGCCGCGCGTGGCTATCACTTCGTGGCGACGATGGCGGAAAGTTTTTCGATCGAGCGGCGCAAGTTGATGCGCGCCTACGGGGCCAAGGTCATCCTGACGCCGGCTGCCGAACGCGGTAGCGGCATGGTTCGCAAGGCCGAGGAACTGGCCGCGAAACACGGCTGGTTCTACGCCAACCAATTCCGCAACCCAGCCAACCCCAACTACCACGCCTCCACCACCGGCCCCGAAATCCTGAGCGACTTTGCCGGCAAGCGGCTGGATTACTTCGTCAGCGGCTGGGGCACCGGCGGCACCATGAGCGGTGCCGGGCGCGTGCTCAAGGCCGCGCGACCGGCGCTCAAGATCGTCACCACCGAGCCTGCCGTCGCGGCCTTGCTGGCAGGCGACGAATGGCATCCACACAAGATCCAGGGCTGGACGCCCGACTTCATCCCTGACGTGCTGGATCGCACCATCTTCGACGACAACATCGCCATCGACGATGTCCTTGCTCGCGATACGTCACGTCGGCTGGCGCAGGAGGAAGGCTTGTTCGTCGGGATCTCGGCTGGCGCCACCGTGGCAGCTGCATTGCGTGTTGCCGAAACTGCACCGGAAGGCACGGTGCTATTGGCGATGCTGCCCGACACCGGCGAGCGCTACCTGTCGACCTTCCTGTTCGAAGGCGTCAACGAGGGCTCCGACGACGAGTGGCTGGCGACGCTGGGGTAACCCGGAAAACTGCTGCCGAACCTGATCCGTTGCGCCCGAGCGTTCGAGCGCAGCAGGTCAAGACTCACACCCGGCCGTAGACATCCTCGTAGCGCACGATATCGTCTTCACCGAGATAATCGCCCGACTGCACTTCGATCAATTCCAGCATCCCGTTGCCGGGATTTTCAAGGCGATGCTTGGCGCCAATGGGAATGTACGTCGACTGGTTGGCGTGCAGCTCGAACACGTCGTTGTCGCGGGTCACGCGCGCGTGGCCGCGTACCACGATCCAGTGCTCGGCACGTTGGGTATGCGATTGCAATGACAAGCGTGCGCCCGGTTTGACCTTGATCCGCTTGACCTGGAACCCGTCGCCGATGTCGATCGAATCGTAACTGCCCCAGGGCCGGTGCACTTCGCGATGCAAGGCAGCCTGGCTGCGCTGTTCCGCCTTCAGGTGCGCAACAACCTCCTTGACCTGCTGCACCTTGTCCTTGCGCGCGACAAGGATCGCGTCATCGGTTTCCACCACCACCAGGTCATCCACGCCGACCAGCGCCACCAGTCGGCGCGCATAGGCATAGCTGTTACGACTGTCGATTGAAATCACGTCGCCATGATGCGCATTGCCGTCCGCGTCCTGCGCGCTCACATCCCACAACGCCGACCATGAACCGACATCGTTCCAGCCGATGTCGACCGGCA
>JBKJOY010000127.1:0-2720 GCA_046595415.1 Thermomonas sp. | reverse complement strand
AATCCTTCAGTTCAAGGCTGAGCTCGGCGGCCATCGCATGACTGCCGAACCGCGGGATCAAGCCGGGATGCCTTGGCGCTAGTGGATGCGCGGCATCCCGGCTTGATCCCGCGGTTCGGCGGTCATGCGATGGCCGCGGGGCTGAGTCTGGAACTGGAGGATTTGCCGGCTTTTCGAGACGCCTTCCAGCGGGTCGCATCCGAAACCCTGACCGCTGACCTGCTGACCGACACCTTGATCAGCGATGGCGCGCTGGATGACAGTGACTTCGCGATCGAGGCTGCCCTGGCGCTGCGGGACGGTGGCCATTGGGGGCAGGGTTATCCCGAGCCGCTATTCGATGGCGAATTCGATGTGGTCGGCTGGCGCATCGTCGGCGAACGGCACCTCAAGCTCGAGCTCAAGCATGGCGCGCAGCGTCTCAATGCCATCCACTTCGGCGGCTGGGATGGCACCCCGCCGCCCACGCGCGTGCACGTGGCCTATCGGCTGGTACCGGACGACTATCGCGGTGGTGACGCGGTCCAGTTGATCGTCGTGCATATGCAAGGCATCGCCACATCAACCAGCTGAAATAGCGGCCGGCGGCAATTCAACCCGCTTCAGATACCTGTGGGATTGCCGCTTCAGCCCAAACAACGGCCGCAGGATTCCGACGCGACGAATGACGAATTCGTGCAGCACCAAGCAGCCTACTATCGTGCCGCCGATCACCAGCGCGGCTTCGACGATGCCGCCGAGCCTCAATGGGATCAGCCAATACGCAATCAGCACGATCAGACTCTGGTGCAGGATGTACCAGGGGTAGACCGCCTCGGTCGCATACGGCAGCCAAGAGAATGGCCGGTTGAGCCAGCGATAGCTCCAGCCGAAGATCACAAGCAGGGCCGTCCACATGAACAATGCGCGCCCGGCATGTTCGATCGCTTCCCACGGCAATGTGGTCATCCATTCGGGGACCGGGCCAGGTACCCAGACGCCACGCCCCATTGCGCGAAGACCAAGCTCCACGGTGATGCCCAGCAGTGCGATCGGCAACGTCTTCCAGCGCCAAGCTGCCACTCGTTGCCAGAAATCCGGCTGGCGGGAGACCAGGTAGCCGAAGAGGAACACGGTGAAATATTCCACATGCATGAACCAGTCGCCGACCAAGGCATGGGTTTCCGGGAACCGTGGCATCAACACCTGCAGGTTGCCGAACAACAGGCAGGCCGGTAGCAAGACCATCCATGCCATCCCGCGTCTGGCCAAGCCTGCCTGCAAGCGCGTGCCGATGCCGGATTCAAGCACGGGCAGCAGCGCCAGCAAGACCAGCGTGTATAGCCACAGGTACGCCAGGTACCACAGGTGGTTCCAGGTCACGCCATGCGACGCACCGGTCCAGCCGCCTTCCGGCCAAGGCTTGAGCTGCAGGTAGCGCTGCATGAAATGCACGAACCCGGTCGGTACTGCGCCATTGCGAACGGCCTCGCAATAGGACTGGATCGGCACGATGAACAACATGCCGAATACCAATGGCAGCAGCAGGCGCCAGCTCCGCAGCCCCGCAAAGCGAAGCGGGGCTCGCGTGGGCCGGTACAGGCCGATTGCGATCCCCGAGATCGCGAACAGCAGGGGCATCCGCCACCGGTTGGTACCGACCATTGGCCACTGCAGCCATTCGACCAGATAGGTGCTTTTGATATGGAAGTCCCATTCGGTCACATAGACCATGGCCGAGTGGTAGAGGATCAGCAGGGCAAATGCCAAAACGCGCAGGGCGTCGATATCGTGGCGGCGTTGCATCGTGCGCATTCCTTGCAGAAGATGCGGACAGCCTTGGGGTTGTCGCTTCGCCATGCCAGTACCAGGTGACAAGGCGGTGGGCCGTAGGGACGAGTCGCGGGATACGGGGACGGCCGCAGTGCTGAATGACCAGCCGTCATCCATTGCAGGGGTCCGCAGTCAGCCTGGTTGCAGACTCGATAAACCCCATCTGCCCCATCCATGCGTTGGCTGGGATGCTCACTCTCCTGGAACTCGCCATGCGCCGGATCGTCCTGTTTGTCGCAACTACCTGTCTGCTCACCCTGGCCTTTGCTGCTCTCGTGCCTGCCCAGCAGGTGTCATCGCATCTGGTGCTGCAGCCTCCACTGCTTCAGGTCACCGGCAACGTGGGGTCATCCGTCAGCCTGCATTCCGCCGATGTGGCCGTCGAGGTCAATGGTGGATTCGCGACCACCACCATGCTGCTTGAGCTTCGCAATCCGAACAACCGCGTACTGGAAGGCACGCTGCAATTCCCATTGGCTGCCGGCCAGAACGTCGTCGGTTTCGCGCTGGATATCGGTGGCGTGTTGCGCGATGCGGTTCCGGTGCCCAAGGCGCGTGGCAGGCAGGTGTTCGAGAGCATCGAACGCCGGGGCGTTGATCCGGCGTTACTTGAGCAGACCGCCGGCAACCAGTTTCGGCTGCGCATCTATCCGATCCCGGCCCAGGGCTCACGGCAGGTGCGACTGGTCATCGAAGAGGCCATGCCGCGTGTCGCCGGCGCGTGGCGTTTGGCCGTCCCTGTGCAGATACTCTCAGGCGCAGACACCTTTTCGCTAAATGTGCAGGCCCATGGTGCGGCCAGTGCACCCGTGGTGGAGGGCAGTTTTGGTGCATTGCCCTTCGAGCGCGACAGCGCGGGCTACCACGCCGTGGTTCGGCGTACGGCGTTTCGCCCTCAAGGCGGCCTG
>JBKJOY010000359.1:0-3242 GCA_046595415.1 Thermomonas sp. | reverse complement strand
GCGTGTGGCATCGGTCTGTGCGTCGGGTTCGTCGCTCTTCGGATCAAGCGGCGGCTGGCCACCTTTTGGAGAAGCCAGCGTGATGCGAGCTCCGGCATCCTTGAACACGTAGTAGGGTGCGAACTCTTCCAGCCAGAAACCTGTTTTCTTGCCGGTATCGCCCAATTGATCGTGTGACGTCAGGACCATGAGGATGTTCATGTGGTGCTCCGTACAGGGGATTTGCCATTCTGGGGATACGTCGTGCACTGCTGCGTGAAGCTTGCGCCGAATGGCCTGTGAAACGGAATCAACGGGCAATCCGGGCGCGTGGCTGTCCTTGTCGTTGTGCCCAGACGTGCCTGCACACGGGTAAAGTGGCGACACATGAATTTCCAAGTTGACATGCCTCCTGTCGCCGGCCTGGATCGTCCGGCAAACGTGCTGGTCACCGGTGCAAGCAGCGGCATCGGCCAGGCGATGGTGCGGGAGCTGCTGGACAACAAACATGTGGGCCGGGTGTATGCCGTATCGCGCTCGGCAAGCGCCAATGAGGTCTTGCTTGATTTGCAGTCACGTCGTGGGCGGCAGCTCAGCCTGATCGACGCAGATATCACCAACGAATCGGACTTGGAGCGCGTCGCCGGGGTCATCCCGATAGGCGATGCCTTGCATCTGCTGATCAATGCCGCGGGCGTCTTGCATGGCGCTGGGCTCGCGCCAGAGAAAGCCATCGAACAGATCAGCCGCGCATCGTTCGAACAGGTGTTTGCGCTCAACGCATTCGCGCCGCTGCTTCTGGCCAAGGCGTTGCTGCCGCACCTTTGCTGCAACCAACCCGCCGTGTTTGCATCGTTGTCCGCGCGGGTGGGTTCGATTGGCGATAACCGTGCCGGTGGTTGGTATGCCTATCGCGCTTCGAAGGCCGCGCAGAACCAGCTAATGAAGACGTTTTCAATCGAATGGAAGCGCCGTAACCCGCAGGGAACCTGTCTGATGTTGCATCCAGGCACGGTCGACACGCCACTGTCTGCGCCATTCCAATCCAAGGTGGCGCCCGAGCACTTGTTTGATGCGGCACGCGCAGCGAAACAGCTGCTCAAGGTCATCGCCGACAGTGGTCCTGCCGACAGTGGTCGGTTCATGGACTGGCAGGGACTTGACGTTCCTTGGTGAGCGCAGATTTGGCTTGGGTTCGACGCGACGGTTGCTGACCCTGCATGGCAAGCACGTTCGCTGCCAGCGAACTGCATCGCCCCGCCTTTATTCCAGCGCATGCACGCCCCATGTCATGGGTTCACCGTAACGGCGCAGCCCATGATTCCCCTGTCCATACTCGATCTCGCGCCGGTGACCGAAGGCAGCACGCCGGCGCGGACCTTCGCCAACACACTGGAGCTGGCGCAGCACGCCGAGCGGCTGGGCTACCGGCGCTTCTGGCTGGCTGAGCATCACAACATGCCGGGCATCGCGAGCGCGGCAACCGCCGTGTTGATCGGGCATGTGGCGGGTGGGACCTCGAGGATTCGGGTCGGCGCGGGCGGCGTGATGCTGCCCAATCACGCGCCGCTTCAAGTAGCCGAGCAGTTCGGCACGCTGGGGGCGTTGTACCCGGATCGCATCGACCTCGGTTTGGGTCGTGCGCCCGGAACAGACCAGGCCGCTACGCGTGCCCTGCGGCGCTATTACCAAGGCGCCGACGAGTTCCCGGCGGATGTGGTGGAGCTGCTGCATTACTTCGAGCCGGTGCAACCTGGGCAGGCGGTGCAGGCGGTGCCTGGTGCAGGCATTGCGGTGGAAACATGGGTGCTGGGCTCCAGCCTGTTCGGTGCGCAGCTTGCGGCGCAGTTGGGCCTGCCCTATGCGTTTGCCTCGCACTTCGCGCCAGCAGCACTGGAGCAAGCGCTTGCGGTTTATCGCGAGCGCTTCAAGCCATCATCACGACTCGCCAAACCGCACGTGATGCTGGCGTTGAACGTGGTGGCTGCGGAGACCGATGACGAAGCGGCGCGCTTGTTCACCACGCAGCAGCAAGCATTCGTCAACCTGCGGCGCGGACGGCCGGGGCTGGTGCAACCGCCGTTGCCAAGCGCTTCGGCGATGGCGGCGTTCTGCACAGCGCAGGAACGCGCCGGCGTCGATAGTGCCTTGTCTTGCGCGGTGATCGGTGCGGTGGGAACCGTGGCGGCCGGCCTACAGGCGTTTGTCGACACGCATCAACCGGACGAACTGTTGCTGACCGCCAATATATTCGACCACGCGGCCCGCTTGCGCTCGTTCGCGCTCGCGATGCAAGCGTGGCAGTCCACGGCATCGAACTTCGGAGTTCCTCATGCTGTTTGAGCCATTGACCCTGGGTGACGTCACCCTGCGCAACCGCATCGCGATCTCACCGATGTGCGAATACTCCGCCGTTGACGGTGTGCCGAATGACTGGCATCTGGTCCACCTGGGCAGCCGAGCCGTTGGCGGAGCAGGGTTGGTGTTCACCGAGGCCACTGCGGTTTCGCCGGAAGGACGGATCTCACCGGCCGACACTGGCCTCTGGAACGATGCGCAGCAGGACGCGTGGGCTCGCATCGCGGCCTTCATCAGCGATCAGGGGGCAGTGCCGGGCATCCAGTTGGCGCACGCCGGACGCAAAGCCAGCACGGCTGTGTCGTGGCAAGGTGGCAAACCACTGGACAGCGCGCATGGCGGCTGGACGCCATTGGGTCCAAGTGCGATTCCGTTCGCCGCTGGCTACGCGACGCCACTGGCACTGGATGCTGCGGGCATTGGCAAGGTGGTCGACGATTTCGTGGCGGCGACGGTACGCTCGCGCGACGCGGGATTCCGGGTCATCGAGTTACATGCGGCGCACGGCTACCTGCTGCATGCATTCCTGTCGCCGCTCTCGAACCAACGCGATGACGAATACGGCGGATCGTTGGCCAATCGTGCGCGCTTGCTCCGCGAAATCGTCCGCGCCGTGCGTGTGGAATGGCCTGTGCCAAAGCCACTGGTCGTTCGGGTTTCGGCCACGGATTGGGTGGGTGGCGGTTGGGATGTCGAAGAGTGCGTGACGTTGTCGCGTTGGCTGAAGCAGGACGGCGTCGACCTGATCGACTGTTCATCCGGGGGCAACGTGCCCCACGCCGACATTCCCGTGGCTCCCGGCTACCAGGTGCCGTTCGCCTCGCGAATCCGTCGCGAGGCCGGTGTCGCCACCGGTGCAGTGGGGCTGATCACGACCGCTGAACAAGCCAACGCGATCCTCATCG
>JBKJOY010000226.1:0-3349 GCA_046595415.1 Thermomonas sp. | reverse complement strand
GCCGAGGAGCGGGGCATACCATGGTTGCGGCTCAACCAGCAATCGCTGGTGCAGCTGGGCCACGGCAAATACCAGCAGCGCATCCAGGCCACGATTACCGGGCGCACCCCGCACATCGCGGTCGAACTGGCCAGCGACAAGGAAGAGACCAACAAGATCCTGGGTTCGCTTGGGCTGCCGGTGCCGCGCCAGCAATTGGTGGCAACTCAGACCGACGCACTCAAAGCAGCGCGTCTCCTCGCGGGGCCCGTGGTGCTCAAGCCATACAACGGCAATCATGGCCGCGGCATCACCATCAATGTCACCGCAGACGACGATATCCGCGCCGGGTTCCAGGCCGCACAGGAGCATTCGCATTCGGTCATCGTGGAGACGTTCCAGATTGGCGACGACCACCGCTTGCTGGTCGTCAACGGCGAACTGATCGCAGCCACCAAGCGCACGCCGGGCCACGTGATCGGCGACGGCACCTCCACCGTGACCCAGCTCGTCGACGTGGTGAACAGCGACCCGCGGCGCGGTGTCGGCCATGAGAAAGTGCTGACCCGGATCGAACTGGATCGCGAAGCGAACATGATGCTGGAACGCGTCGGCATGACCGCCGAGTCCGTGCCGGCACCCGCGCAGGTGGTCTACCTGCGAAGCACCGCCAACCTTTCCACTGGCGGCACCGCCACCGATGTCACCGACATCATTCATCCAGACAACCGCGACATGGCGGTGCGTGCGGTGCGTGCGATCGGGCTGGACGTGGGCGGCGTGGATTTCATCACCCCCAACATCGCGGAAACCTACAAGGCCATCGGCGGCGCGATCTGCGAAGTCAACGCGGCGCCCGGCTTCCGCATGCACATCGCGCCCAGCGAAGGCACCCCGCGCGATGCAGCGGCGCCAGTGGTCGAAATGTTGTTCCCGCTGGGCACCCCGTCGCGCGTGCCGATTGCCGCGGTGACGGGTACCAACGGCAAGACCACCACCGCGCGCATGCTCGCGCACGTCGCCAAGATGGCCGGTTACACGCCAGGATTGACCACGACCGATGGCGTCTATATCGATGGCCAGCGCACGGTGGAAGGCGACATGACCGGACCCATGTCCGCGCGCATGGTGCTGAGTGACCCGCAGATCGACCTGGCCGTGCTGGAAACCGCGCGTGGCGGCCTGCTCCGTTCCGGCATGGGCGTGAGTGAAGTCAACGTGGGCGCAGTGATCAATGTCGCATCCGACCACCTGGGACTGAAGGGCATCGACACGCTCGAGCAGCTGGCCGAGATCAAGCGCATCGTGGTCGAGGTCGCCACCGATTGCGCCGTGCTCAATGCCGATGATCCGAACGTGCTGAAGATGTCGGCCTACACCGATGCCAGCGTGATCTGCTACGTGACCATGAATCCGTCGCACCCGCTGGTGCGCGAGCATATCCGCGCTGGTGGCCGCGCCTGCGCGCTGGAGCAGGGGGTCAATGGCCACATGATCACCTTGTACGACAAGGGCAGCCACATCCCGCTGATGTGGACCCACCTCATCCCCGCCACGATGGAAGGCCGCGCCCTGCACAACGTGCAGAACGCGATGATCGCTGCAGCCATGGCGTTCTCGCTGGGCATGAAGCTGGATGCGATCCGCCACGGCCTGCGCACGTTCGATACCACGTTCTTCCAGGCGCCCGGGCGGATGAACGTGTACAGCGAACATCCGTTCAAGGTATTGATGGATTACGGCCACAACGCGCACGCGGTCGGGATGATGGCCGACCTCGCCCAACGACTCGATGTCAGTGGGCGCCGCATCGTGGTGCTGGCCGGTCCGGGGGATCGTCGCGACGAGGACCTGCGCGCGATCGCCGAAGCGGTGGCCGGCAAATTCGACCACTACATCTGTCGTCGCGATGACGGCCTGCGTGGCCGCGATGGTGACGAAGTACCGCGGATCATGGCCAAGGCGCTGCTGGCCGCGGGTGTTGACGAAGCGGCGATCAGCCGGATCCCGGACGAACAGCAGGCGGTGGACGCCGCACTGAAGATGGGCAGCACGGGTGACCTGGTGCTGGTGTTCGCCGATGCGCTGACCCGCACGTGGAAGCAGATCATCCGCTTCAAGCCGGACGGCGACATGCCCAATCCGGCGCCGCGCGTGGAGGTTCCGGAATTGAGCACGACCATCGACGAATCGCTGGTCGCGGCCATGGAAGGCGTCGTCCGCGACGAACGTGGCTTGCGCTTCGAGCGCGAGGAAAGTGACTGAGCCCCGTGGACACGCCTTTCAGGGATTCACGCCGGCTGACCGGCAACAACTTGTATTTCGATGGCCCTGGCGCCGCGCTTGAAGTGACGTTCAAGCAGGCGTCCGGCGTCGTTGTGGATGATGCCGCGTTGCAACGTTGGCGCACGAACATCGACCGCCTGCGCAACATGCTGGGTTGGGCTGATGGTGTTGTGTGCATGCGCGTGCATCGCACCGGCGCGTCGCTCGCGTACGCCGCGCCGATCGACCAGCTGTACACAGCGGCAGAGGCCAACGAATGGGCGTTGTACGCGGCGCTCGGCATGCATGCCGGCGATGCGCCGGTCGAAGCCGAGAGCGGCGCACCACCGCGTCCACACGTCGCACATTTTGAGGAAGGTGAGGCGCTGCATCAGTTGCACACCCTCGCCCAGACGGAGGCCAATCCCCACCTGATGGCGCTGCTTGCCGCGGCGCAGACGCGCGGCATCCCAGCACATGCGGATGACGATGAACTATCGATTGGCGAAGGCGAGCACGCGCGGATCTGGCCGGTGTCCGCCTTACCTGCGATTGATGACGTCCCTTGGCCCGACCTGCATGCAATTCCAAAGGCCGTCGTCACGGGTTCCAACGGCAAGACCACCAGCGTGCGCTTGCTCGCCGCCATGTTGCGCGCGCATGGATTGCGCAGTGGCTACAGCAGCACCGATGGCCTGATGGTGGATGGCGCGTGCATTGACGCAGGCGACTACTCCGGCCCGGTCGGTGCACGCACCGTCTTGCGCCATCCGGACGTGCAGGCGGCCGTGCTGGAAACCGCACGTGGCGGCCTATTGCGACGCGGGCTGGTGGCGCGCGATGCACGTGTCGCACTGGTGACCAATGTCAGCGCGGATCACTTTGGCGAGTACGGCATCCACACGCTGGATGACATCGCCGCAGTGAAACTGACCGTCGCCAAGTCCCTCGCCGAGGACGGCGTATTGGTCCTCAATGCGGATGACGCGGTGCTGATAGACAACGCACACGCCTTGCGCGAACAGCATCGCGTTGCCTGCTTCGCGATGCTGCTGGCGTCGGCGCGTGCGCAATCAGATGGCCCTGCATGCGGACTTGAAGACGG
>JBKJOY010000216.1:0-8386 GCA_046595415.1 Thermomonas sp. | reverse complement strand
CTGATCCAGGAGGTGCGCTTGCGTGTCGCCGCACGCGGTCATGCCGCGCAGACGCCCTCGGCCGAAGGCGCATTGAACGCGGCATTCGGTGCGCGCACGCGCATGGCGGTGCTGTTCGATGTTGCACCATCGGCCGGCCGGCTCGCACTACAGGCGGGCATGACCAGTGGCATGACCCGCGGCTCGCGCTTCGCGCTGTACGCAAGCCAAGCCGATGCCATCGCCCGCCGGGCACGCATCGCGACCGCGGCGATCACCCGCGTCGACGCTGCGACATCGACGCTGACGCTCGACGGCGCACCACCGCAAGCCTTGCCGAAGCGACTGGTCGCCGAGGAAGTCGCGCACTTCCTCCCGGCCGACATGCTCGCCGTCGCGATCGACCTACCCGCGGGCCCCGCACGCGATGCCGCCGACGCAGCGCTGCGTGCGACAGGGTTCGCGGTCGCATCAGCAACGGGGGCTACCCATATCGAGGCATCGGCGAACGACGCGGATGCGATCGCGCTACGTGCCGATGACGGCACGCTGCTGGCCGCATCGCTCGGACGCGCAGACGAGCCCGGTTTCGGGGATCGCCTGACCGATGATTTGCGCAAGATCGCACGCGTGCAGCAGCTGCTCGCGCTACGCACCAGCGGCGTCAGCGGCAACCACGCCGATCCATTCCCGGTCGCGGCGTGCATCGCGGCCGATGGCTACCGCCCCACCGCCTGCCCGCCGCTGCAGGACGGTGGTGTGCGCCGGATCGTGCCAAGTGAGCGCATCACCGCGACCGTGATCAATCGCGGCACGCGTCCGGTATTCCTGTATGTGCTGGCAATTGATCCCTACAACGCGGTCGACGTGGTGCTGCCGAAGCCGGGCGAGTTCGACCAACCGCTGCCGCCAAACCTGCCGTACCGGCGCGCGGGCATGAAATTCAGGAAGCCCGGAGCCTATCGCTTCGTGGTGCTGGCCAGCGCCACGCCCGTGCGTGCTGATGCATTCCAGCAAGCAGGCACCGGCACGCGCGACCTCGCCGCCTGCACATCGCCACTCGAGCGCCTATTGTGCGCAAGCAGCGAAGGCCGGCGCGATCCCGGCGTCACCGCCGTCGGAGACTGGTCCGCGCAGGTTTCCACCGTACTCGCCACGCCGAAGGACACGCCATGACCAAGACAACCTACCCCGCATTGATGATCGGATTGCTTTCATGCGCTGCGCTGGCCGCCTGTGGCGATCGAGCAACGCCGACCCAGCCAGCCGCCACCAGCCCCAAGACTGCAGCGTCGCCAACGCAACGCGCGGCGTCCACCGAAAGCTGCGAAGCGCGGCGCGCGCGCTTTGATGAAAGTGGCGGTCGCATCGTGGGTGGGAAACCAGCGCGGCCCGGCTCCGCGCCGTGGCAGATCGAAATCCTGTCCTCACCCCATTACGACGATGCCGACCGCGCCTACGACGCGACGCTCGCCGACGGCGACACCTGCAAGATCCATCTCGCGGAACGCGCCGCGTACGAACTCGCACACAAATGCGGCGCTGCCTGGATTGGCGGTGGCTGGGTGGTGACTGCCGCGCACTGCGTCGACAATATCCCGGGCTTCGACGGCCACGAAGGCAATGTGCTCACCGATCGCAGGCTGCGGCTTGGCACGCAGAACCTGACCGTGGCCGATGGCCTGTTCGCGATCGACGCGGTGGTCATCCATGCCGGCTACTTGAAGGAGAAAAAACTCGATGACATCGCGCTGGTGCGCGTGGTCAATGATCCGCGTATCGCTAAGTTCGAGGCCAGCGGAAGGTTGGCGGCCGTGCCCCTGATGGGCGCCAATGACCGCGACTTCGATCCCGACGAGGCCCTGCGTGTCACCGGCTGGGGCTGGATGGGGCAGCGCAATGAGCAGGATGTTGTCAGTCGCATGGATAGCGCGCAGCACCTGCAACGCAATCCAGCGGAACTGCAGCAATTGACCCTGAACTACCTGCCCGACGCGACATGCACGAAGGAATACGGCGCGTACTTCGGGCCGGGCACGCTGTGCGCCGGGACGCTGGCAGCGGACGGCAGCATTGAAGCCGGCAAGGACAGTTGCCAGGGCGATAGCGGCGGGCCGCTGACGCGTGAGGAAGACGGCGGCAAGCGCAGCCTGGTGGGCGTGGTGTCCGGCGGGAAAGGCTGCGGCGCCGGCAAGCCCGCGGTGTACACACGCGTTTCGCACTACGCCGGATGGATCGAGGCCGCAAAGTCCGCGGCGACGTCCGGCAAGGTAGTGCGCGCGCCGTTGCCAAGCGTCGAAACCGGATCGCACTGACGCGATCCGGTTTCGCTGAAATCTGCGCGACTACTGTTCGGGCGGCGTGGTGCGTTCGACCGTGCCGGTCTGCTCTTCAGGCTCGGTTCGCTCGACGGTGCCGGTCTGCTCATCGGGGCCGGTGCGCTCAACGGTGCCGGTCTGCTCTTGAGGGCCGGTGCGTTCCACGGTGCCGGTCTGCTCTTCTGGCCCGGTGCGCTCAACCGTCCCCGTCTGTGCATCCGGCGCGGTCGCAACGGGTGCGGCTTCGGCAGCCGGCTCCACCGGCTTCTTGCATGCGGCCAGGCCAATCGCAAGCCCGACCACCAAACTTATCGCAGCAATATGGCGCATGGTGCTTCTCCTGACGTGACAAGTGGATTAGGTAAAACCGACGGCCTTGGCAAGGGCAAGGTAGTCAGCGGAACTGCGCAGTGATGCCAGCAGCGGGTCAGCGTACATCAGCATGATGCCGCCGTCGCGCAGGTCCCAAGCCGCCTGCAATGAGGTCAGCGCCTTGGCCACGTCGCCCCACTGGGCATACACCTGCGCGTACTGGTAGTGGCTCTTGTCGCCGTACTCGGTGATCAGCGCGGCAAGTGCGGCATCGGCTGCTTTCTGGTCACCCGCGCGGTGGGCAAGGATGGCGAGCCCCGGCAACCGGCGAACCGAACTCCGCTCCATCGAGAACGACGCACGTGCGTCGTCTTCTGCACCTGCCATCAGCTGCGCAAAGCCCATCGATGCGTGCACGCCGGCCAACGTCGGGTTGAGTTCGATTGCCTTGCGGTAGGCCACGGTCGCCGCAGCGTAGTCGCCGGCGTTGTAGCGGATGTCGCCCTGCGAACGAAATGTGCGTGCGTTGAGCGGGTCAAGCGTGGCCGCGCGCAGGATCACATCGGTCGCGAGGTCGTGGTCGCGCAGGTTGGTGCGGAACGTCGCATAGCGGGCCAGCACGTCGGCGCTGCCGGGCGCCAACGCGTAGGAACGCTCGAACGGCGCGCGCGCGCGGCGCATGTCGTGCTGGCCGGTGGCCAGTGCGAAGCCGAGCGCCGAGAACCCCTCCGCGAACTCCGGCGCCAGCGTGGTCGCCAGGAGCGCGGCAGCCTCCGCGGAGTCGAAGACGCGCACGCGCTCCTCTTGCGCGGCGTAGAGATTGCCGATCACCAGGAGCGCCCGTGCTCGCGCGGCGTGGGCACCGGCGTAACGCTCGTCAAGCGCGGTCGCGCGCTCGAAGTAGCTGAGTGCACGACGATCGCTGTCCTCGTCGATCCCGGCCTCGTACAGTGCGAGCCCATGCAGGAATGCATCGAACGCCTGCACGTTCGCGGTGCCGCCGACCTGCACATCCGCGCTGGCAGTCCTGCCGTCGATTGCCGCGGACAGCGCATCGGCCACCGCCGCGCCGATCTCCGCCTGCACCGCAAAAATGTCGGACAGCGGACGCTCCCAGGTGTTGGCCCAGCGATTCAGCCCGGTTGCGGCTTCGGTGAGCTCAGCGTCAACCTTGACCCGGCCACGGTCTTTCTGCACGTTGCCGCGAAGCAGGAAGTCGACCCCGAGCGCACTGGCGATGTCGCGCCCGTCCGCCTCTCCGTCGCGGGCCTTCTCCGACGACGTCTGTCCGGCGATCCGCAGGTGCGCATTGCGCGACAGCTGCGTGCGGATCTCTGAGGTCAGGCCATCGGAGAAATAGCGCTGCTCGGGATCCCCGCTCATGTTTTCGAACGGCAGCACTGCGATGCGACGCGTGCCGTCGGCGAGGCGCGCAGCCGGCGCGGGGTCGCGCGTGCGCCACAACAGGAAGCCAGCACTGCCCGCGATCACCGCCAGGCCAGCGCCGACAACGATGCGTCGACGCATCGGCGAGTCCACCGCCGCGAGCGGCAATACTTTTACGGGTGCGTGGCCCTCGTGCAGCGCCGCCACCGCGCGCACGAGTTTTTGCATCGGTTCGCTGCCCGGCTTGCCGAGGGATTTCGCGACATCGATCGACTGGAACTGCCCGAACCCCAGCGGAGGCTGGCTAGCATCGAGTGACACGGGCACCAGCCGCCCACTATCGCGGCCACGGGTCGCTTCGTCATGCACCCAGTGGGAGTCATGCGAGTGCTTCGACCACAGCACGACGACGGCACGCGCATGCTCGAGCTCGGCCTCGATGATGTGGGAGAAACGCTCGCCACCTTCGATCAGCCCGTCCCACCACACCCGGAATCCGGCTTGTTCCAGTACCCGCACGATCGCCACGGCCGCCTTGCGGTCTGCACTGGCATAGCTGAGAAACACGGTGTGGGTCGACGCGGCGGCATCGGCTGGGCCCCCAAGCTTGTCATCGTGTGGGGTCATGCGCTGCATGCTCAGGCCGGCAGCGCAAGCTTGCCGATCTCGGCAAAGGAACTCACGATCGCGGCAGCAGCGTGTCTATCTTGGTTGGCCAATGCCAGGGTGCCGCGAAGGTCGCCGGTGACGCCGACAGCCAATCGCAGGGCCAGGCCCGCCGGTGTCGCACTCATGCGCGGGCCCGATGGCTGGCTTCGGAACCTGGGCAGGATCCGGCGGTGGGTAGAGCACGTTGATGCCGCATGCTGCGTCCCCGATAAGCCGTCGCGACGACGCTGGAGGATAGCACTGCCGTGGCCTGATCCTTGCTGCCCAACATGGCCGCCGGAAGTCACGCAGGTGCAGCGACGCAGGACGCATCGGCCGCTGCGATTCGAGGTTATCCAGCGCTGCCGGGCACGCGTCATGCTTGAACCACACGAACAAATCCCTGCACCCATGTCCGCCGGTTTCCCGGAGGCGGCACCAGCTGCTTACACGTACTTTTCGCGCCGGCCATCTGGTTCAAAATCGGCGACGGCGTCCATGCCGTCGCCTTCCCCAAACCGACTCAGTTCTCGTATGCAGTCTCGCCATGCGAGCTGATGTCCAAACCCTCGCGCTCCGCTTCTTCGCTGACACGCAAGCCGATGGTGTGCTTGATCAACAGGAATGCCAGCAACGAGACACTGCCCGACAACGCAACGGTCACCAGCACGCCCTGCGCCTGGATCCACACCTGCGAGGCGATCGAGTACTCCGGCACCACGGTCTCGGTGACGTAGTCCCACAGACCGGTGCCGCCGAGCGCGGGCGATGCAAACACGCCGGTGAGCAACGCACCCAGGATGCCGCCGATGCCGTGCACGCCGAACACGTCGAGTGCGTCATCGGCACCCAGCAGGCGCTTCAGTCCGCTTACGCCCCACAGGCAGATCACGCCGCCCAACGCACCCATCACCAGCGCGCCGCACAGGCCGACGAATCCGGCTGCGGGCGTGATCACCACCAATCCCGCCACTGCACCGGAGGCCGCGCCCAACATCGACGGCTTGCCCTTGCCCACCCATTCGGCGGCGGTCCAGCCGAGCACGGCCGCAGCCGTAGCGAGGAAGGTATTGACGAAGGCCAGCACGGCCACGCCGTTCGCTTCCAGCGCCGAGCCTGCGTTGAAGCCGAACCAGCCAAACCACAGGATCGACGCACCGACCATGGTCTGGGTCAGGTTGTGCGGCTTGATCGCTTCGCGGCCGTAGCCGACGCGCTTGCCGATCACGTACGCGCCGACCAAGCCGGCGACCGCGGCATTGATGTGGACCACGGTGCCGCCGGCAAAGTCCAGTGCGCCCTTGGCAAACAGGAAGCCCGACTGCGCCAGAACAGCAGGCACCACGTCATTGCTGGTGAATGCATCCGGCCCCGGGAAAAACCAGACCATGTGCGCCATCGGCAGGTAGGCCAGGGTGAACCAGATCACGGTGAAGATCAGCACGCCAGAGAACTTCACGCGTTCAGCGAACGCACCGACGATCAAGGCGCAGGTGATGCAGGCGAACGCGCCCTGGAACACGAAGAACACCAGCTCCGGAATCACCACGCCCTTGGTGAACGTCGCGCCCATCGCATCCGGCGTTAGTCCGTGGGCGAACAGCCGGTCCCATCCACCAATGAAGGCATTGCCTGGCGTAAACGCGAGCGAGTAGCCATACAACGCCCACAACACCGCCACTACCGAAAAAACCAGCAGGCATTGCATCAGGATCGACAGCACGTTCTTGCTGCGCACCAGCCCGCCGTAGAACAACGCCAGCCCGGGCAGGGTCATGAAAATCACCAGTGCCGAGCACGTCAGCAACCAGGCGATGTCACCTTTGTTGGCCACTGGCGCAGCCGCTTCCTGCGCCATTGCCGCCGGTGCGATCGCCCACAGCAACAGTGCGGGCAGCACCATCTTGGTTGGCGATTTACTTGTCCAGTCACCGGCCAACTTGCTTCCAAATGTTTCTCCCGACCGAAACGTGGCGCGGGATCCGATCTTGATCGTCTTCATGGCGTCCTCGCGTGTGGTCACAGTGCGTCGTCGTCGAGTTCACCGGTGCGGATTCGCACGGTGCGCTCGAGGGCTTGCACGAAGATTTTTCCGTCGCCGACCTTGCCGGTCTTCGCCGCGCCCGCGATCGCTTCCAGCGCCATGTCCAGGCTGGCTTCGGTGACCGCGCATTCCAGTTTCAGCTTGGGCAGGAAATCGACCACGTATTCGGCCCCGCGATACAACTCGGTATGGCCTTTCTGTCGGCCGAAGCCCTTGACCTCGGTGACGGTGATGCCCGACACGCCGACTTCGGTGAGCGCTTCGCGCACCTCGTCGAGCTTGAACGGGCGGATGATGGCAGTGATGAGTTTCATCGTGCTTCGGCTCCGTGGTGTGGTCGGATAAGGGATCGATCAGAACGACTTGGCGACACTCAACACCAGCGCACTGCCGGCGATGCGGTTGCCGAAGGCATTGGTGTAAAGGGCGGAGTTCGCATCGGTATCGCTATAGGCCAGGCCGACCGAGAAGCCTTTGTCGAACGACTTGGTCACACCCAATTTCCAGTCGGTGTATTCGAAGGCGCTGTTGCCTTCGATCCATTGCTTGCCGGCATGTGCGCCGATCGACCAGCCATCGGTGACGGCGACGTTGGCGTTGAGGTCCAGGTAACCGCTGCCGTCGGAATTGGAATAGCCGAACAGGTCGGTCGTGGCGTACGAGTACTTCGCGCCAAGGCTGACTTTTTCGCTGGCGGCCACGGTCACGCCCGCATACACCTCGAGGGTGTCGGCACTGTTGAAGCCATTGGGATAGTCGCCGGGATACCAGTAGTACAGCGCGCCGACATCAAAGCTCACGGCATCGTTGAACTTGCCGCGATAGCCACCGTAGATGTCGAGTTCAAGGCTGCTTGAAATGGGCGCGAGCGTCGTCGACGCGTCCGAGAGCCAGCTGATGTTGCTGCCCCACGCGCCGGCGTAGACGCCGCTACCCGCGGCCTTGCTTTCAAAGGTATGTTCTATCCCGCCCTGCAAGGCGGGGTCCTGGTTGGTCTGCGAAACGCCACGGAAGACGTAGTCGCTGGCCAAGGTGATGTTGCCGCTGGTGCCGGCATGCGCGCCGGCGAACACAAGCATCCCGACCATTGCGGTGGCGATGCGGGTACGGACTTGACGCGGGCGAGAGCGCTTGTGCGTGGTCGCGTCCGGGCACAGGTTGCGTGTAGCGAAAGTCTTGGACGACATGACACAGGCTCCTCATAAGCGGCAACCCTCCCCAGTCATTGGTTCCATTTTCTTTTTGCATCGCAGGGCTGAAGTGTTGCCTGCGTGCTGCGATCCTTGATCGCGTTGTGCATCTCCCTTGTTGTTGGTGCACTTGCACCTCGCGCGGCACCGCCGCGCATGGCCCGTGTTGCCCCCACCGCCGTCAAAAGGGCCGGGAGGCGCGCACCCGTCGGTACGCGCTCCCGATCCTGTCCGATCCTTGCCGGGGAGGGAGCAAAGCGAGGATCAGCTCGCTTCGTCCTGATGCAGCCACCCCATCAGATCGTGTCTTGAATCGTTGCTTGCGGACGCGATCCAGTGCCCCGCGACCGGTGCGCTGCATCGCGCGGTTCCAGATCGCGCGGCACTAGATTGCGTAGTACATCTGGTATTCGAGCGGGTGGGTCGCCGCACGGAACGCGGTGACTTCCTTCATCTTGAGCGCGATGTAGCCATCGATGAAGTCGTCGCTGAACACGCCGCCGGCCTTG
>JBKJOY010000317.1:0-5053 GCA_046595415.1 Thermomonas sp. | reverse complement strand
GATCGGCATCCGCAACAACCCGGATCACAAGACGCTCAGGGACGTGATGCCGTCGATGCTTTACGCGCGCTGGCTTCCATTCAAACAGCGCTTCCTGCCCGACGACGACAAGGTGGAGAAGATGCGACCGATGTTCGCTGCGCAGGAACTCTACATGGCTGTGATCAAGCGCAGCGCGATGGCGAACAAGGATCCTTCGGCATCGGTGGTGACCGCGGCGATCGAGAAATATCACCCGGCCGTAAGCGTGGTCAAACTCGATCTGAAAGTGAAAGACCCCAAGGCGGTGATCAAGCAGATGAAGACCACCCGCTTCGACGACTTCGCCTGCATGGAGCGCACCATGGACCGGCTTGGAGTGGACATGGAGGTGCTGCGCCTGCGTGCGAACGCGTGGGCCACGGGAGACATCGCTACCATCAAGGCTAACCCCGTACCCAGCCAGTATCAGACCTGCTTGGACGCCGTGTCGGAGAGCGCCGTTGGCCAGCAGATCGGCATGGGCAGCGGCGCAGCGCGGGTCAAGGCGATGTGGCTGGACAAGGCTGAGCAATCGCTGGCGAAAAACACCACAACCTTCGCCATTCTGCCCATCAGCGACATGCTTGAATCCGGCGGTTACCTCGAGGCCTTGCGCGCCAAGGGCTACACGGTGCTGGCGCCGGACGAATGACCAGATGTGATTGCCCAGGTCGATGCTTGGAGAGAATGAAACCGCATTCACGCAGGTGACGTATCGTGGTTGGGTGCTGCAATGCGCAGGCGAACTTGGAAGGGTGAAGGACGATATGCGGCAGATTGCATGGGTGGTGACGGTAATGGCGTTGTTGGTGGGCGCGACAGGCTGCAAACGCACTGATTCGGATCAGGCAGCGGCGCCAGCTCCAGCAGCGAGCGCGGCGGCGCCCGCATTGGTCGTAGCGCCGGCGACACCCCCACTGCATCCGTGCGCGATCCTCTCCGATGCCTCCGTGGCCCTGACGTTAGCTGATGCAAAGTCAGGCCAACATGTCGATGACGACGAGGTGGCTGGTATTTCCACCTGCCGCTGGCCGGTCAAAGCAGGTGCGGTGGTGCTTCAGGTCTTCGATGCAGGACCTGGTTCGCTGGAACATGAGTTGCGTGCGGCGTCACTTGAACTTGTGGATATCCGGCGCCCCGATGCGGCTTCAGTGGTGCGCATCGAGCCCTTGACCGGGGTTGGTGATCAGGCCGGGGCGTATGTCGAGCGTGTCGACAGCAAGCGCGGGATCCGCAAATCGAGTGCGGTGTTGATGGTGCAAAAGGGGAATCGACTGGCGGTCCTGCGCATCCCGCAACTTGCGGACGGCGAGCGGACGCTCGCGCTGGCCTCGATGAAGAAGCTGGGCCTCGAAATCGCGGCGGGACTCTGAGGTCCTGGCCCTGCAAGACCTGAATAATCCACTTAAGAGCAGCAAGCGCGAGTTGCGCCGATAGCACACCCCGGGACGCGAGCAGGATGGCTGCGCGTGTTACCTCGAACACGCCTGGGTCAGGTGCGCTTATCGCAGCGCTCAAGCACAGCTCCTTGCAGGAAACCAAACCTGCATCTATAGCGACGCGTACCGCCGCGCCATGACCCGCTGGGACGCTGGCTCGCACCGCCCAGGTGCGCGCACGGACGCCGGTTCGATCTTTGCGTGCCCCGCCGTGCACTGCTTCTTCACTTCGTGACTGCAGCGCACGCCAGATACTGCACTCAAGACATACACTGCTATCCGCTGGTACTGAGCTTCCATCGACTGAGCCCTACGATATGCCTTTTGACTTGCGCGCGATTTCCGCCGCGCTGCTGCTATCTGTCTCGCCGCACGCGTTTGCCGCTGTAGCGACCGATCCCTATGTTCCCCCGAGCCGTGCCACCGTTCTGGAACGACTACCGTCCACGAGCGACCCGCGGGTGCGCCAGTTCGCCGTTCTCAAGGCGCGCACGCGCGCCGCACCAAACGATGCCGGCGCTGCCATCGCGCTGGCCCTCGCCTACGTCGGGTACGGCCGCGACACCGGTGATGCGCGCTATCTGGGTCGCGCGCAAGCGGTGATCGCGCCATTGTTGCAGCGTCGCCCGCCGCCCGAGGATGCGCTGATGGTGGCCGCAACCATCTTCCAAAGCCGGCATCAGTTCGTTGAATCGCGGCGCCTGTTGGACGGTTTGGTGCGCCGCCGCCCCGATAATGCCCAAGCTTGGCTGACGCTCTCCGCAGTGGCGCTGGTCCAGGGCGACATGGCAGTCGGGCGAGCGGCCTGCGCGCACTTGGTGCGCAGCGAGGGCATTCTGGTAGCTGCGGGCTGCAGTACGGCATGGGCGACGGTCAACGGCCATGCGAAGTCTTCACTGGAAACGCTCGACCGCCTGCTCGCTCTGGAACCCGACGCTCCGCCCGAAATCCTCGCCTGGATTCACGGGCTCCAAGCCGATGCGGCGCGCTACTCCGGGCAGGCGGGCCGCGCAGAGCGCGAATTCCGCAGCGCCCTGCGCTACACGCCCGGCGACAACTTCCTGCTTGCCGACTACGCCGACTTCCTGCTCGACGCCGGTCGGCCTGCCGAAGCACTCGCACTGGTGAAGGACTATTCGCAGTCGGACACCTCTTTCCTGCGCCAGGTGCTGGCCGAGTCCGCGCTTGGCCTGCCGGTCGCACGCGCGCACATCGCCACCATGGCCTCGCGCTTCCATGACCTCGAGCAGCGCGGCGACAGCCGCCTGTACGGGCGCGAGGAAGCGCGCTTCGCGCTTGAACTGCAACACGATCCGACGCGTGCGCTGCGCTTGGCGCAGGACAACTGGACCATCCAGCGCGCCCCCGAGGACATCCGCATTTTCCTTGAAACCGCGCTCGCCGCAGGTCAGCCCGCCGCCGCGCGCGAGGTGCTGGGCTACATCGTGAAGACGCAATTCGAGGATCCACGCACGCTGGCGCTTGCGGCGAAGGTATCGGCGGCGTTAGCGGCCGCCCATCCAGGCGCGACAGCCGAGGCCGCCGCTAAATCCGCCCCGAAGGCCATACCATGAGGCGCTTGCGCGCGGCACTGCTGCTGGCCGCCTTCCTGGTCTTTACGCCTTCCAGTGCGTTCGCCCACAAGGAAAGCGATGCCTACCTGACCCTGCGCACCGACGCGCGCAACCCCAAGGTCCTGCACGGCCAGTTCGACATTGCGTTGCGAGACCTGGCGTTCGTGATCGACATCGACGCCAACCATGACAGCGCCGTCACCTGGGGTGAGGTGCAGGCGCAGCGCGACGCGATCGAGCGCTATGCACTGGCCGGCGTGCGGGTGAAAGGCGACGGGTTGGATTGCGAGCTTCAACCCACCGGGCAACTGATCAATTCGCACAACGACGGCGCCTACAACGTGATCGTGTTCGACGCGCTCTGCGACAAGGAAATCCCCAATCAGGTGACGGTGCACTACACGCTGTTCCAGGACGTGGATCCCTACCACCGCGGCATCATCTCCATCCACCACAAGGGCGTGACCGCCAGCGCCGTGCTCGGGCCCAAGGCCACGGTCGCCACGCTCGACCTGCGCCATCCCAACTACTGGACTCAGTTCAAGAGCTTCATGGTGAACGGCGTCTGGCATATCTGGACAGGTCCTGATCATCTGTTGTTTATCCTGTCGCTGCTGTTGCCGGCGGTGTTGGTGCGCCAGTCGCGCTTCGCACTGGGGGCCGGCGGCAAGGCCCTGTTCGACACTCCCGCGGATATCGGTACCGGCTGGTTGCCGGTGCCCAAGCTGTCGCGCGCCATGATCGAGCTGATCAAGGTCGTAACCGGTTTCACGGTTTCGCATTCGGTCACCTTGACCCTGTCGGTGCTCGGTTACGTCAACCTGCCCAGCCGGCTGGTGGAGTCCGGCATTGCGCTCTCGATCATCGTAGCGGCGCTCAACAACATCTATCCGATCATCACCCGGCGCGCGTGGGTGGTGGCATTCGCGTTCGGCTTGATCCATGGACTGGGCTTCGCCAGCGCGCTGGCGGGACTGTCGTTGCCACCGGCAGCAATGGCGGCCTCGCTTGGCGGGTTCAGCTTGGGCGTGGAGCTGGGTCAGGAAGCGATCGTGCTGCCCTTCCTGTCGCTGGCCTTCCTGGTACGCAAGACGCGCTTCTACCAGGTCGGGGTGGTGCGCTGGGGTTCATGGGCAATCGTCGCCGTCGCCACGCTGTGGCTGGTGCAGCGCGCCTTCGATGTCGTGATTCCGTTCACTGGCTTGCTCACGCCGGCCTGAGCCTGCGCCTTTGCGTCAATAGGCCCAAAGCAAACGAGCCTTTGAACCTCGGACCGAGATAAAAAACCGACAGCGCCCTTGTGGTGCAATCGCTGCGGGCCTTGTTCTAAATGCCTTGTGCGCATCGACTTGGCGTGTGAAGGCAATTGCCTCTATTTGAGGGATCGCGCCGAAGCACCCAAGTGAGAAACTCGCGGGACAGTTCGGAAACATGGTTAGGCTGAGCACCGGACGCATTGGCGCGCAAATCATTTGCAGCCAACGCTACCGGCTCGATGCGATCCCGCATTGTCCGCGCCTGGTTTGAGCAGGCGAGCATCAGCGTTTCGAGTCACGATGTGGAGCATCTGCCGTTTGCGTGGGTGCTGCGGGTCGCCGAGCAAGGCGGGTGAGGCGAGAGTCGTGGATACCCCGGCGGAAGTCCTCGAGCAACAGGTCCGGCTTGTCTGGAACCACCAGTGGTGGAGTCTGCGTGGCGACCGTACTCGACGCCAACCAACACAGTCAGCAGTAGATTCCACCCCTTACCATTTTTGGGTCTGAGCAAAAAAAGAAACGGCGCCCTTCGGCGCCGTTTCCACATCACGCGATCATGTTCCGATTGCCGCAGGATCGCGGCAGCAGGCCTTCGCCACTCGGAGTTGTCGCTGTAGCTTAGAGCGTGGAACCAGTCGGTACGCCGTTATTCGGCGAGCCAGGCAACGGCGTGGTCAGGTAGGGGAACGTCTGACGGAAGTAGGCCGCCTCCACCGTGGTGCCGTCGGTGTACGCCAGATTTCGCGAGGGTGCCTCCGCGTCG
>JBKJOY010000184.1:0-2791 GCA_046595415.1 Thermomonas sp. | reverse complement strand
CTGGGCCAGGTGGGTGACCACCACCACCTGGTGGTTGCGGGCCAGCCGGGCCAGCCGGCGACCGATCTCGACGGCGGCCCGGCCGCCGACACCGGCATCGACCTCGTCGAAGACCATGGTCGGCACCGGGTCGAGTCCCTGCATGGCGACTTCGATCGCCAACGAGATTCGTGACAGCTCACCGCCTGAGGCGACCTTGCGCAACGGGCGGGGTGGCTGCCCGGCATTCGCACTGACCAGGAAATCCACGCGTTCGGCGCCATTCGGGTCAGGCATGGTTGCATCGGTCACAGCTTCCAGCGCAACCGCGAAACGCCCGCCATCCATGCCCAGCGTTCCAATCAGCGCCGAGACTTCCGTCGCAAGTGCATCACCCGCGCGTCTGCGGGACGCTGACAACTTGGCGGCAGCATCCCGCCACTGTGCCGCCGCCGCATGGATGCCCCGTTCCAACCGCTGCAAGTGCTGCCCGATGTCAGCGAGTGATTCCAGCTCCGTGGCCAGCGCATCACGATGCACCGCCAATTGGTCTGGCGGCAGGCGGTGCTTGCGCGCCAGGTCGTGAATCCGGGTCAGCCGCCGCTCGAGGTCCTGCATCGCATCCGGATCGAGGTCGAGGTCGTCCCGAATACGTTCAAGCAGCGCCAACGCTTCATCCATCTGGATCGCGGCCGAATCCAGCATCGCATCGACGTCAGTCAGCCGCGGTTCGTGGCTTGCCTCACGTTGCAGGGTGGTGCGTACCTGCTGCAACCGGTTTGCGAGGGCGTCGTCGCCCGCCAATTGCTGCAAGCCCAGCTCGCACGCTGCAATCAGCGATGCTGCGTGGGCATGCCGACGATGACTGCGATCAAGTTCGGCCAGCGCCTCGGGTTCCAACGCCTCTGCCTGCAACTCCTGCAGCTGGTGCTGCAACCACGCCTGGCGCTCGGCGGCATCGCCGCGGGCAAGCAAGGCACCGTGTTCATTGTGCAATGCACGCCAATCCAAGGCAGTGGCACGAGTGGCGTCACGCAGTGCTGGGTGGCGGGCATGCGCATCCAACAGGTCGGTTTGGGTGGTGCGTGCAAGCAACGCCTGCTGCTCGTGCTGGCCATGGATTTCCACCAACAAGCCAGTCAATTCAGCAAGCTGCGCCAACGTGGCCGGGCGGCCGTTGATCCAGGCTTTGGAGCCGCCATCGGCGCGCAGCACCCTGCGCAGCTGACAAGCCGGGGCCGCAGGATCATCGGTGTCGTCGAGTTCCGACTCACGCAACCAGTCTGCCGCAGCGGGCGCATCGGCCAACTCGAATTCGGCTGCAAGTTCGGCGCGCTCTGCGCCATGCCGCACACTGCCGGCATCGGCGCGGGCACCGCACAGGAAGCTCAGGGCATCAACCAGCAGCGACTTGCCTGCACCGGTCTCACCAGAAATCACCGTCAGGCCGGCCCCGAACGCCAGTTCGGCGTGGGCGACGACGGCAAAATCACGGATTGACAGTCGGGTCAGCATCGCCGCGCATTGTGCCTGCAGCGGCGGCAAACCCGGTAGCACTTGCATGCGGCCGGCTGACACACGGGCCGCTTGCAACGAACAAGTGCGGCGCTTACAACACCAGCATGGCCAAACTGCTGCACCACGGGGATATCGCGAACGACCCGCGCGCGCGGCAGCTGCTGCGCACGCTGGTGTCACGGCATGTGCGCGATGGCGATCCCGTGGGGTCTCAGACTTTGGCGCGGCACTCCGGGCTGGATGTGAGCCCGGCGACGATCCGAAATATCCTGGCGTCGATGGAGGATGCCGGCCTGCTGTCGGCGCCGCACAGCTCGGCGGGGCGCATCCCGACGGCGCAGGGGTATCGGCTGTTTGTGGACTCACTTTTGCAGCTCAAGCCGCTGGGCACGGCCGAACTCGAGCGCTTGCGGCATGAATTGCCGAGTGGCGCAGGCACCCAGGCCTTGCTGGGCAACACCTCGGAACTCCTGTCGGCGATGACCCATTTCGTCGGGATGGTCAGCGTGCCCAAGCGCGAGGTGTTTGCGTTCCGGCAGATCGAATTCGTCGCGCTGGATCCGCAGCGGGTGTTGGCGATCCTGGTGTTCGCCGACAATGAAGTGCAAAACCGTGTGGTGCAGGTGCGTCGCGCGTTCGACCCGACCGAACTGGAACAGGCGGCCAACTACCTCAACACGCATTTTGCCGGCCAGCCGTTGGCGCATATCCGTGCGCGACTGATGACCGACTTGCGGCATGCCCGCTCGGAAATGGAACAACTACTTGCAAGTTCCGTCGAGCTGGCCGAGCAGGCATTCGCGCCTGGCAAGGACGATCCGACGACTGACGGCGTGATCGTGGCGGGGCAGACCCGCTTGATGGGCCTGCAAGACCTCTCCGACCTGGACCGGCTCAAGTCCTTGTTTGAAGCCTTTGCCGAGAAGCGCGAACTGCTGCAGTTGCTCGAACGCACTGCCAAGGCCCCGGGCATGCGCGTGTTCATTGGCGATGGAACGGGCCTGGCGCCTCTGGAAGGCATGTCCTTGGTCAGTGCGCCGTATGGTGCTGAAGGCACGGTATTGGGCGTGCTGGGCGTCATCGGGCCCAGCCGGATGGCCTATGAGCGCGTGATTCCCGTGGTCGAAGCGACCGCTGCGGCGCTGAGTGCGGCCTTCGATCCACAACCCCCGCAACCTTGAATCGGCTGGCGCGAGCCCCCATTGCCTGACCGACGCGGCAGATGGCCGCTTTCGACCGATGGCGACCCATGAACGAAGATTCGATGCAGGATGCAACAGACGCGGCCGACGAC
>JBKJOY010000137.1:0-3043 GCA_046595415.1 Thermomonas sp. | reverse complement strand
GCCGCAGTTGCCAGTCCAGTCCACGAAGGCGCTGTCGATGCTGATTTGCCCGTACAGGTAATCAACGTCGTGATCGATCACATCCGACTTCGAAATGATCACGCATTTGCTCGTGCTCGACGTCGCCCCGCCCATGCCATCGGTGTGTTTTCCATACGGATCAGGCGAACCGATGACGCGCATCAGCAGCGCATCGCGCGGTGCGCCCGGGACCTGCGCATTGGCGGGCAGATCCTCAAGGCGGAAGAACACGCCTTTAGATGTGCCGCCACGCATGTAGGTGGCGGGGATGCGGAGTTGCGGTGCGTTGCCCATCTCAGGCGGCCTTGGTTGATTCGAGGAAGTCTTGGGCGAACCGCTGCAGCATGCCGCCGGCTTCGTAGATCGAGGCCTCTTCGGCCGTATCCAGACGACAGGTCACGGGGACATCAACGCGTCCGCCATCGCGTCGATGGATCACCAGCGTGAGTTCGGCGCTCGGGTGACGCTCGCCAATGACATCGAACGTCTCGGTGCCATCAATGGCCAATGTGAGTCGGGTCGTACCCGGCATGAACTGCAACGGCAATGTGCCCATGCCGATCAGGTTGGTGCGATGGATGCGCTCGAATCCCTCCGCAGCAATCGCTTCCACACCAGCCAAGCGCACGCCCTTGGCCGCCCAGTCGCGTGAGCTGCCTTGGCCATAGTCCGCGCCCGCGATGATGATGAGCGGCTGTTCGCGCCGCATGTAGGTTTCGATGGCTTCCCACATGCGCATCACGTGGCCTTCGGGTTCCAGCCGCGCCAGTGAACCCTGGGTGACCTTGCCGTCTTCGTCGCGGACCATTTCATTGAGCAGCTTCGGATTGGCGAAGGTCGCGCGTTGCGCGGTCAGGTGGTCGCCGCGGTGGGTCGCGTAGGAATTGAAGTCCTCTTCCGGCACACCCATGCTGGTCAAATATTCGCCAGCTGCGCTGGTCGCCATGATCTCGTTGGAAGGCGACATGTGATCGGTGGTGATGTTGTCGCCCAGCACGGCCAGAGGACGCATGCCCGTCAGCGTGCGTTCCCCGGCCAGTGCGCCTTCCCAGTACGGCGGGCGCCGGATGTACGTGCTTTGCGCGCGCCAGTCGTACAGCGGCGCGACCGCCGCACCCTTGGCGTGGATCGCGAACATCGGGTCGTAGACGCGGCGGAACTGTTCGGGCTTGACCGATGCTTTCACCACCGCATCGATTTCTTCATCGCTTGGCCACAGGTCCTTGAGCGTCACTGGCTTGCCATCATGGTCCAGTCCCAGCACATCTTTTTCGATGTCGAAACGAATGGTGCCGGCAATTGCATACGCCACCACCAATGGTGGCGAAGCCAGGAACGCCTGCTTCGCATACGGATGGATGCGTCCGTCGAAATTGCGGTTGCCGGAAAGCACGGCGGTTGAATACAAGTCGCGCTCGATCAGTTCCTGCTGGATCGCCGGATCCAGCGCGCCGCTCATGCCGTTGCAGGTCGTGCAGGCGAAACCAACGATGCCGAAACCGAGCGCCTCGAGTTCCGACAGCAAGCCGGCTTCCTGCAAATACAGCTCCACCGTCTTCGAACCCGGTGCCAGCGAACTCTTCACCCAGGGCTTGCGGGTGAGTCCTTTCGCATTCGCGTTGCGTGCCAACAGGCCCGCTGCAATCACGTTGCGTGGGTTGCTGGTGTTGGTGCAACTGGTGATGGCCGCAATGATCACCGCGCCATCCGGCATCAGGCCCTGGGCTTCCTGCTTCAGCGCGCCATCAAGGTTGCCCGCGATCCCCGTGCTGGCGAGATCGCTGGTGGAGACGCGTCTATGCGGGTTGGACGGGCCCGCCACGTTGCGCACGACCGTCGACAGGTCGAAGTGCAATGTGCGCTCGTAGCGCGCATTGGCCAACGCATCTGCCCACAGGCCCGTGATCCTTGCGTAGTTCTCGACCAGCGCGACTTGCTCGTCGGTGCGGCCGGTGAGGCGCAGGTAGTCCAGGGTCATGTCGTCGATGAAGAACATCGCGGCGGTTGCGCCGTATTCCGGTGCCATGTTGGAGATCGTTGCGCGGTCGCCTAACGTCAATGCAGCAGCGCCTTCGCCACGGAATTCGAGGTAAGCGCCCACCACTTTCGATGCGCGCAGGAATTCGGTCATCGCCAGCACCACGTCGGTGGCGGTGATGCCGGGCTGCGGCTTGCCGCTGAGTTCCACGCCGATGATGTCTGGAAGGCGCATCCATGATGCGCGGCCGAGCATCACGCTCTCCGCTTCCAGTCCGCCAACCCCAATTGCGATCACCCCCAACGCATCCACGTGCGGCGTGTGGCTGTCGGTGCCCACGCAGGTATCCGGATACGCCACGCCATCGGTCACGCCGATCACCGGGCTCATTCGTTCCAGGTTGATCTGATGCATGATCCCGTTGCCCGGCGGGATCACGTCGATGTTGCGGAACGCGAGCTTCGTCCAGTCGATGAAATCGAACCGATCCGCGTTGCGACGGTTCTCGATCGCACGATTCTTCAGGAAGGCATCGCGATCAAAACCGGCCGCCTCCACCGCCAGCGAATGGTCCACGATCAACTGCACCGGTACCACCGGATTCACCTGTGCAGGATCACCACCTTGTTCCGCAATCGCATCGCGCAAGCCGGCCAGGTCCACCAGCGCGGTCTGGCCGAGGATGTCGTGGCAGACCACGCGCGCCGGAAACCAAGGGAAGTCAAGGTCGCGGCGGCGCTCGATCAGCTGGGTCAGGTACGCATCCAGCATGGCCGGTTCGGCGCGCCGCACCAGGTTTTCCGCATGCACGCGCGCGGTATAGGACAACTGGTCCCAGGCGCCTGGCTGCAGCGCATCGACCGCGGCTTGCGCATCGAAATAGTCGAGCTTGGTACCGGGCAGGGACTTGCGGAACTGGGTGTTCATGGTCGATGGCAGGCGTTGCGATAGAACCGTCATTGTCGCGCATCGCAGCTGTACGGGCATGTGCAGCCATTGTGCGAGTGTGGAGCCTGCGTCCGTACAATGCGGGCCTGATGACCG
>JBKJOY010000070.1:0-9307 GCA_046595415.1 Thermomonas sp. | reverse complement strand
GTCTCCGAGCGCGACCATGCCGAGGCCTGCGCCAGCGAGTTGAACCTGGTGCTGCGCAGCGCGCGCGACGTGCCGGAACTGCCGCCGGAAGAGGCAACGCTGTCGCTGAAATTCATGAAGCAGTTCCACGTGGTGCCGGTGGCGACCGATGCCGACGCGGTCGACGTGCTGCTGGCCGATCCGCAGGATGCTTACGTGATGGATGCCCTGCGGCTGGCGACCGCGCGAGACATTCGCCCGGCGGTGGCGCTGCGCTCGGAGATCGACGAATTGATCGAGCGCTGGCACGGACAAGGCCGCAGCGCGATGGAGGGCATCGTCGATAGCGCCGATGGCGAAGCCGCCTTCGACGATGTCGAACACCTGCGTGACCTGGCCTCGGAAGCGCCGGTGATCCGGCTGGTGAACCTGGTCATCCAGCGCGCGGTGGAACTGCGCGCGTCGGACATCCACATCGAGCCGTTCGAGAACCGACTGAAGGTGCGCTACCGCATCGACGGCGTGCTGGAGGAAGGCGAAAGCCCGCCGCCGAACCTGACCGCGGCGGTGATCAGCCGCATCAAGATCATGGCCAAGCTCAACATCGCGGAACGGCGCCTGCCGCAGGACGGACGCATCATGCAGCGGGTGCAGGGCAAGGAGCTGGACCTGCGCGTGAGCACCATGCCGACCGCGCACGGCGAGTCCGTGGTGATGCGCCTGCTGGACCGTGAAACCGTGGTGCTGGATTTCGGCAAGCTCGGCTTCGGCCCGCAATTCATGCCGCGCTTCCAGCAGGTTTTGGAACAGCCGCATGGCATCGTGCTGGTGACCGGGCCCACCGGCTCGGGCAAGACCACCACGCTGTACACCGCGCTGAGCAAGCTCAACACACCGGACGTCAAGATCATCACGGTCGAGGATCCGGTGGAATACCAGATCGAGGGCATCAACCAGATCCAGGCCAAACCGCAGATCGGGCTGGACTTCGCCAACGCGCTGCGCAGCATTGTCCGCCAGGATCCCGACATCATCATGATCGGCGAAATGCGCGACCTGGAAACCGCGCGCATCGCGATCCAGTCCGCGCTGACCGGACACTTGGTGCTCAGCACGCTGCATACCAACAACGCGGCTGGTGGCATCACCCGCTTGCTGGACATGGGGGTGGAGGATTACCTGCTGACTTCGACCGTCAACGGCATCGTTGCCCAGCGCCTGATCCGCAAACTGGAACCGATGCATGCGGAGCGCTACGCGGCATCGCCGGAACAAATCGAGAAATTCGGCCTGCGCCGCTACCAGCCGCAGGGCGATATCTTCCTGCATCGCGCGCGGCCGTCGGCGCTGTCGCCAACGGGTTATCTGGGACGCACGACCATCATGGAATTGCTGGTGATGGACGATGAGGTTCGCCGCGCAGTGATGCGCCACGCCGGCATGGACGAGATCGAGAAACTTGCGCGCAAGGGCGGGATGAGCACCATGTACGAGGTCGGCATCGCCAAGGCTCTGCGCGGTGAGACCACGATCGAGGAAGTCCTGCGCGTGACCGAGGACGCCTGAGCCCATGCCGCTGTATCGCTACAAAGCGCTGAACGCGCGCGGGGAAATGCTGGACGGGCAGATGGAAGCCGTCAGCGACGGCGAAGTTGCGCTGCGGTTGCAGGAGCAGGGCCACCTGCCGGTCGAAGCCAAGCTGGCCAGCGAAAGCAGTGGTGAGCCTGCGTGGCGCGCGCTGTTCAAGCCGCAGCCCTTTGCCGGTGCGCGGCTGGTGCAATTCACCCAGCAGCTGGCGACATTGTTGGGCGCAGGACAGCCGCTGGATCCCTCGCTCTCGATCCTGCTGGAACTGCCCGAGGACGACGTCGCCCGCCGGACCATCCATGAGATCCGGGAAGCCGTGCGCGGTGGCGCGTCGCTGTCGAGCGCGCTTGAGCGACAGCACGGCTCGTTCAGTCGCCTGTACGTGAACATGGTTCGCGCCGGTGAGGCGGGCGGCAACCTGCATGACACCTTGCAGCAGCTTGCCGACTATCTGGAGCGATCGAGCTTGATGCGGGCGAAGGTCATCAACGCACTGGTGTATCCGGCGATCCTGCTGTTCATGGTTGGCCTGAGCCTGCTGTTCCTGCTGGGTTACGTGGTGCCACAGTTCTCGTCGATGTACGAAAGCCTGGACGCGGACCTGCCGTGGTTCTCCAAGCTGGTGCTGGGACTGGGCGAATTCGTGCGCACATGGTGGATCGTCATCCTGGTGATTCCGGTGTTGCTCCTGCTATGGCTGGACCGCAAGCGGCGTGATCCTGCGGTCATGCTGAAATTCGATAGCTGGCTGTTGCAACGCAAGTTGGCGGGCACGCTGGTGGCCCGGATCGAGACCGCGCGGCTGGCGCGCACCTTGGGCACCTTGCTGCGCAATGGCGTGCCGTTGCTGTCTGCATTGGGGATTGCCCGCAATGTGCTCGACAACCGGGTATTGGCAGCCGACGTGGATGCCGCCGCGGCCGACGTCAAGAATGGTGTTGGCTTGTCGCTGGCATTGAGCAAGGGCAAACGGTTCCCCCGGTTGGCGCTGCAGATGATCCAGGTCGGCGAGGAATCCGGCGCTCTGGACAGCATGTTGCTCAAGACTGCCGATACCTTCGAGCAGGAAACCTCGGTCGCGATGGACCGTCTGCTGGCTGCACTGGTGCCGGCAGTCACGCTGGTGCTGGCACTCGTGGTGGGCATCGTGATTTTGGCGGTGCTGTCGCCAATTTACGACCTGACCAATGTCATTGGCTGAATGTGGGTGCACGCCCAAGCGGGCGCGGCAGCGCATCGAATGCTGGAGATTTGACTGAACGCCGGGCCAAGGACAGGCACTCAACACGCCGAGCCGATGCGGGCGGTGGTGCCACGAATGACGTCGATCGACCACAATGCGGTATCGCACTATCCAAGGATTCGACCATGCGCCGCTCCCGTTCCCTGACCCGTTCGCCCGCCGCCGCCGCGCAGGCCGGCTTCTCGCTGATCGAAATCATCCTGGTGGTGGTCTTGATCGGCGGTATCGTGGCGTTCGCGGCATCGCGCATCCTTGGCGGCGGCGACCGCGCCAAGGTCAACCTGACCAAGGCGCAAGTGCAGACGCTGGCCGAAAAGATCCAGCAGTACCAGGGCGATACCGGCGGCCTGCCGGGCACCTTGGCAGACTTGGTCAAGGCGCCCAGTGGCACTTCTGGTTGGCTGGGACCGTATGCCAAGGACGTCGAGATGAAGGACCCGTGGAACCATCCCTATGTCTACGTGGTGCCGGGTACGGACAAGCCGTTCGACCTGACCAGCCTGGGCGCGGACGGGCAAGTGGGCGGCGACAGCGTCGGCGCCGACATCCACTACGAATAAGCGCGGCATCCCAGTCAGCATGCATGTTCGATAAACCCGCCGCGATGACCTACGTGCGTCGGCGCTCATCCGGATTTTCGTTGCTGGAAATGATCCTGGTGATGGCCTTGATTGCCGCGGCAAGTCTGCTGGCAGTGTCCGCATTCGGCAATGGCATGCAAGGGGTGAAATTACGCGCCGGCGCAAAGGACGTGGCTGCGCAGATGCGTTTCGCCCGGGCCGTGGCGATCAGCAGCGGCGAGCCACAGGACGTGATCATCGATCCCAAGGCGCGGCTGTGGCAGGGCGCCAATGGGCGCAAAGGCAAATTGCCCGATATCGGCGAAGTCGTGTTTACAGGCGCACGCGCGACTCAATTCGAGCCGGATGACAAGAACATCGGAAAGGGCACGGTGCGCTTCTTTGCCGATGGTGCCGCGACCGGTGGACGGGTGCGCTTGATCGCCAATGGCGGTGGTTGGGATGTGGACGTCGGCTGGCTGACCGGTGACGTGCGGGTCCGGCGTGTGCAGGACACGAAATGAGCCGTCGCCACGCTGCCGGTTACACACTGATTGAAATCATCGTGGCGTTCGCCATCCTCGCGCTTGGGCTGACCCTCTTGCTCGGCACGCTGTCGGGCGCGACTCGCCAGGTGCGTGCGGCAGGCGATGCCGGACGCGCGGCCTTGCATGCCGAATCGTTGCTGGATGAGTTCGGCAACTTGCCGCAGCCGGGACATCGTGAGGGCCAACTGGAGCAGGGGCGCTATCGCTGGCGGCTGGACGTGGAGCCCTGGCAGGATCCGTCGCCAAAGGCGTCCCCATCGCCCATCGACCCCAATGCTGCCAGGCTGATGCATCTGCGCCTGCAGGTGGAGTGGGGCAACGACACACCTGTGCAGCGGGTCGAGGTGACATCGTTGCGGTTGGTCATACCGAACACCTCCGGGGTCGGTGCGCCATGAGCAGGCGTTCGTCCGTCGCAGGCTTCACCCTGATCGAGATACTCCTTGCCACGATGCTGTTGGCGGCCGGCCTGGCCTTGGGCTTCGCCACCGTGCGTGCCGCTGGTGCCACCGCCGAGCGGGGCGAGGCAATGGCGGCACGCAACGAGCGTATCCGTTCGGTCTCGGAATTCCTGCGCAGCCGCATCGGCGGCGCACAGGGCATCGTGTTCAATCTGGATAACAACAGCGGCCAAGCCCAGCGATTTATCGGGGATTCGCGCAGCATGCGATTCGTCACCGACCTTCCGGACTACCTGGGTCGAGGCGGTCCCCACCTGCATGAGTTGAGTCTTGCAGGTCGCGGCGATGCGAGTTTGCTTCAAGTCGACTTCCGCATGGTGGTCGCCGGCAAGACCATCCAGAGCGCCGACGATCGCCCGCCGGAACCACTGGCAGATGGACTGCGCAGCGTACGTTTTTCCTATCGCGCCAATCCCGCTGGCGATCAGGCAGCACCGTGGCAACCGCAATGGGATTCACCCGAGGCCTTGCCACTGATGGTGCGCGTAGAGCTGGCAGACAAGCAGGGCGCCTGGCCTGACGTGCTCATCACGTTGCCGCAGGCCGCCAGTTATGGCGTCGCCGCAGGACTGGGCAAGTGATGCGGTGGACTGACAGGACGGTGCGGCTCAAGGCCCACCGGGCACAGCGCGGTGCAGCATTGCTGTTGGTGATGTGGTTGATCCTGCTCCTCAGCGGCCTGGTGGCGGGTTACGCGATGTCCGCCCGCATCGAATCGATGCAGGGCAATGGGCTTGCGCGCAGCGTGGCGGCGCAGGAAGCCGCGCGTGCCGGGATCGAATTCGCCGCGGCGCGGATGCTGGACCCCGATCCCGCCCAGCGTTGGGCGCCCGATGGGCGTGGTTACCGTCTGGATTTCGATGGCGCACAACTGGAGGTGTCGGTTCGGGATGAAACCGGCAAGGTCGATCTCAATACCGCCTCGCCGGATCTGCTCGCTCGCCTGCTGAAGGCGCTGGGCGAGCCCGAGGATTCCGCAACACGCATCGCGGGCGCCATCGTCGATTGGCAGGACGAGGACAACCTGGTGCAGGTGGCCGGAGGCGCGGAAGACCCGAATTATTCGGCAGCGGGCCTCGCCTGGGGCGCGAAGGATGCGCCGTTCGAAACGGTGTCGGAGCTCGAGCAGGTCGTGGGCATGCGCCCCGCACTTTTTCGTTCGATGGCGCCCTATGTCACGGTGCAAGGGAGCGCAGGAATTCCCAACCCGGCGTTCGCGGAAGGTCCGGTCTTGCAGGCAATGGGCGTGGTGCGACCGCAACCCATCGGCAATGCCCTGCCCGCGGCAGGCAGCGGCACGTATAGTATCGAGAGCCGCGCGCGACTCGCGAACGGTCGCCGCGCGCATCTTTCGGTCATTCTGCAGCTAGGGGGTCACGGGTTGACTGGGTCCAGCTATACGCCATTGCGTTGGCAGGATGGGGTGGTCGCGCCATGAGCGAAGCCAGCCTGTCTTTTGAGCGATTCCAATCCGCTGGCCGTGGCGCCCGTGGTTTTCTGGCCTGGTGGGGCGCGGGTCTGGCGGGCTGGTTGCCAACGCGCTGGCAGCAGTTGCTGCTGGCGTCCGGCGACCGCCTGTTGCTGCAGATCGAAGGGGATCACATCCGCTTGCGTCGCCAGGTGGCGGGTGACGTACAAGACATCGCGACGCTTCCGCCACCGGTATTGCGCGGAACACAGGACGATCCGCTCGCCAACGTGCTGGTTGGCAGCGCGGCCGAATTGCCACGCTGGCTGGTGTTGCCGGCGACCAGCGGCTTGCGCCGTACCTTGCAGCTGCCTGGAGCCGCGCGCGACCGGCTTCGCGAAGTGCTGGGCTTCGAGATCGAACGACAGACTCCATTTGCCGCCAGTGACGTCTTTTACGACGGCCGCGTGTTGCATGTCCGCGATGACGGTCAGTTGCAGGTTGAATTGGCCGTGGTGCCGCGCGCGCGCTTCCAAGCCAGTAGCGATGCATTAGGCGGCTTGTCGTCCTGGTTGGCGGGCGTGGATCTCGCCGATGCCGATGGTCGGCCGCTGGGCATCAACCTGCTGCCGGTGCCATTGCGGCGGGTGCGCGCGAATCCATGGCGCTGGTGGAATGTCGCGTTCCTCCTGGTGTTCCTGGCCGGAGCGGCATTGGGGCTGAGCCAGGTGCTGGCGAATCGACGCGATGCCGCCCAACAACTGCAGGTGGCGGTCGATGCGCGCGCCACGCAAGCGCGGGCTGTCGCGCAACAGCGGCAGCGGCTGGTGGACGCGGTGGAAGGCGGCGCCTATCTGCAAGATCAGCGCAATGCACGTCCATCCGTGGTTGAGGTGATGGACGAATTGGCCCGCCGCCTGCCGGACGGCACCTATCTCGAGAAAGCGTCGATCGAAGGTGGCCAGTTGACCATCGTGGGTCTTTCGAACCAGGCCGCAGCGTTGGTCGGCAAGCTCGAGGGCGCGCGCCAATGGCATGCACCCGCGCTCAGCGGCGCACTGCAGCCGGATCCGCGCACCCGCAATGATCGATTCACGTTGGTGGCCCAACTCAACGATGCATCGGCCGTGGAGGGTGCATCCAATGGCACGCGCTGAACGCGACCGCCTGCTGGCGATGGGCCTGTTGCTGGTAGTGCTTGGCGTGTTGTACCTGCTGGTCCTGCATCCCATGTTCACCCAGCCGCTGCGTGTGGAGGATGCGCGCATCGCCGAGCTGCGTGATCGCGATGCACGGGTGCGTGCGATGTTGGCGCAGGCACCAGAGATCACCAAGCGCCTGGCGCAGCTGGATGCGCGCGGCAATGTGTCCGGCTTCCTGGCGGAGCCCACCACGGAACTCGCCACCGCGTCCTTGATCCAGAAACTGGAACAGGTCGTGGGCGAAGTCAGTCCTGGTAACAGTGGCTGCGCCATCACCAACCGTGCTCCGCTCAGTGGCGAACCACCCCCGGGTCGGTTCCGCCGGGTCACCGTGCAAGTGCGCCTGCGCTGCGGCAACGCCGAAACGCTGGCCGTGCTGCACGCGCTGGAGTCGGCACGGCCCTATCTGTTCGTGGATGCGTTGAATATTTCCTCCCAGCGTTATTTCGCGATCCCCGGCAATAACCCGCCGCAGGAAGGCGGGCTGGACGTCAGTTTTGATCTCTATGGGTTCTTGCGCCCTATCCCGGGTGCACCGGCAAGTGGGGTGCCCCGTGGTTGAGCGCAGCCTGTTGCAGCGTTTCGAACAAGCCGGGCCGCTGACCTGGTTGCTGGCGGGCTGCGCCGGATGGGCATTGCTGCTGTGGCTGGGGGCATTGCTGGGAATGGGCAATGCGGTGGCGCCGACAGCGCGGATCGCAGCCGATGGAACACTTCCGCAGGCCAAGCCTGCAACCCCGGACCGGATCGGTCCCCTGGGCCAATACGCGGAAGCGGCCGCGCGACCTGTCTTCACCTCCGACCGGCGCCCGCGCAGCTTTCTGGCGACTGCCCCGGATGGCGGCATGGCCGCGGATGCGCAAAGTCAGTCGCTGGATTTCATTCTGACCGGCGTGCTGATCAGCCCGCAGGTCCGCATGGCCTTTCTGCAACCCACCGCCGGCGGAGGACCATCCGTGCGCGTGCGTGAGGGAGCGTCGCCGGAGGGTGCCGCGGGTTGGCGCTTGATCGAAGTGCAGCCGCGCCGGGCCACCTTCCAGGGTAGCGGCGGGGAATCGAGCCTCGATCTGCGCGTGTTCGGCGAAGACGGGCAAGTCGAAGGGGCCGTTATCGCCGGAAACAATGGTGCATCTTCGAAAGCTGCGACCGATGCCGCTGCCGCCGCCGCCGGCGCGGCGCAAGATGCTGCCGATGCCGCGCCTATCCCGATGGACGAGGCTGCCCGGATCCAGTCGATTCGCAAACGCATCGAAGCCCGTCGCGAACAAATGCGCAACAACTCACCGAATAGCCCTGCGTCGACGCCGTCGACCGCACCGGCCAAGTAATGAAGCTGGAGTTTCCCGAATGAACCTGCGTCCCTTCCTGATCGCCTCGATGTTCGCAACGCTGGCTGCATGCAGCAGCGTGCCGACGCCGCAGATGCGCCGTGCCGATCGCCTGCCGGGTGCCCAGGCAGGCACCGATGGCATCCGCCACGAGCAACTGCCGGATGCCATGGGCGGTTCCGGGCCGATGCCGGTCATACGGCGCGGCACCAGTGCGCCGATCAACCAGGCCATCGCCGGGGCACCGGTGCCATCGCTCGGCAGCAGCGGCCAGGCTCGCTTCAATTTCGAAGGCGAATCGTTGCAGGCGGTGGTCAAGGCGATCCTGGGTGACATGCTGGGCCAGAGCTACACCATCGCGCCGGGCATTGCCGGTACGGTGACCGTATCGACCCAGCAGCCGGTGGGTGCTGCGGGGGCGCTCAGCCTGCTGGATAGCGTGCTGGCGCAAAACAACGCGCGCATGGTGTACAGCGATGGTCGCTACAACATCGTCCCAGCCGACCAGGCCATGACCTCGGGCGTGGTGCCGCGTACCGGTTCGCCGGCGCTGGCGCGTGGTTTCGAAACGCGGGTCGTACCCCTGCGATTCGTCTCCGCCAGCGAGATGGAAAAGATCCTCAAGCCGTATGCCCGGCAGGGCGCGATCGTCAGCGCGGATGGTTCGCGCAACATGATCACCATTGCCGGTAGCCGTGCAGAACTCGAGAATTACCTGCGCACGATCCAGGTGTTCGACGTGGACTGGATGGCCAGCATGTCGGTCGGCGTGTATCCACTCCAGTCCGGGCGTGCCAGCACGGTGGTCCAGGACCTGGAGCGCGTGTTCGGTGAGCAGGGCAAGGCGCCCACCGCAGGCATGTTCCGCTTCATGCCGCTGGACAGCAGCAACTCGGTCATGGTGATTACCAGTCAGCCGAAGTACCTGGACGACATCCAGCAATGGATCGACCGCATCGAAGGCGGCAGTGGCGATGGGCGCCTGTTCTCC